>JAVROG010000202.1:0-4815 GCA_032162865.1 Mycobacterium sp.
CGCCAGCGCCTGGCCGAGCTTGTTGATGGTGACCTCGAACGGGAAATTCCACGGCACGATCGCGCCGACCACACCCACCGGCTCCCGCCACTGCCTGATGGCCGTGTTGGCGCCGGTAAGGCTGATCACCCGGTCGCCGAGATCGGTTTCCCACGCGTACTCATCGATCAGCCTGGCCGGGTACTTCAGTCCGTCTTGCAGCGGGGCGTCCAGTTGCGGGCCGAAGGTGATGGCGCGCGGTGAGCCGACTTCGAGGATGAGCTCCTCGCGTAGCTCCTCCTTCTCGGCTTCGATCGCGTCGTGCAGCTGCAGCAGACAGCGCTTGCGCAGCTCGCGGTTGGTCGACCAGTCGGTCTCGTCGAAGGCACGCCGCGCGGCGTCGATAGCCCGGTGCATGTCCTCTTTCGAGGCGTCCGCGACCTCGCCGAGTGCTTCTTCGGTCGCGGGGTTGATATTGGTGAAGGTGCCGGCCTGCCCGTCGACGAGCTTGCCGTCGATCATCATCTTCGACTCGAACCGGACCTTTACAGTATTTGTCATATTTGTTCAGCTCTCTTTCGACGAGGCGCTGGTCGGAGCGCCGAGACGTGCAACGCCATCACCAGACGGGCCACCCTATAGTCAGCCTTACTGGAAACTAGCCGATTGGCAAGTTGCAACTTCGGAGCACCCCCTACTGGGTATCGAACAGCACCGGGACCGACGTCGGCGAGCGGAAAACTTGCCCCCGGATGTGCGGGTCGTTCCCGTCGGGATCCAGCCGTAGATTCGGCAGCCGGTCCAGCAGCAAATTGATCGCGGTGCGCATTTCCAGTCGCGCCAAGTGCATGCCCAGGCAAACGTGCACGCCGTGCCCCCACCCGAGGTTCGATCTGGCCTGCCGGTGAATGTCGAACTTGTTTGGATCGGGATAGCGATCTTCTTGCCGATTCGCCGATCCCAGCATCGGCATCACCGTGGCGCCGGCCGGGATTGCCACCCCGCCGAGTTCGGTGTCCCGGGTGGCTACCCGGGTGATGGTCAGCAGCGGTGATTCCCACCGCACGCCCTCTTCGATGGCCTGCGGCAGCAACGACCGGTCCGCGCGGATGGCCTCCAGCTGCTCCGGATCCGACAACAGTGCGAGAAGCAGGCTCCCCAGCGAGCGGTAGGTCGTCTCCACACCGGCAGGCAGCAGCAGCCGCAGGAACGAGAAGATTTCCTCGTCCGCCAGCTTCTCCCCGTCAACTTCGGCCGCACCGAGTGCGCTGATCAGATCGTCTTTCGGTTCGGCGCGGCGAGCCTCGAGGATAGGCGCGAAATACTCACACAGCGCCGCTGCGGCCGCGAGCCCTCGCTCCGGGTTCATCAGCCAGCTCAGCAGCGAAATCGACCACCGCTGGAACTGGGGGTAGTCCTTCTCCGGCAGACCCAACAAGCCAGCGATGATCTGGCTCGGATAGTCGAAGGTGAACTCCTTCACCAGATCGGCTTTGCCGTTGGGCGCAAAGTTGTCGATGAGGCTATTTGCCACCCGGCCGACCAATTCGTCCTGCCACCGTGCCAATGACTTCTGCGAGAACGCCTTTGACACCAACGACCGCAGCCGGCCATGAATTGGTTCGTCCATCCCGAGCATCACGCGTTCACCCAGCACCGGGCCGAATGCCGCGATGACGGCCGCCGAGGAGAAGGTTTCATTGTCACGCAGCATCTGCTGAATGTCCTCGTGGCGATACACGATGAACATCGGCAGCGATTCCTCGTGCGGAAGCGCTCCCGATGTCTCGAGTCGCTGCACCGGTTCCTCGCGACGCAGCCGCGCCAATTCGGTGTACGGGTCGCGAACGTCACCAGAAATCGCATCGTCGAACGCGCCGAAGTCTTCTAGATCGTCAAATAGCTGTTCCATTATTGCCTTTCACTCCCTTGGTTTTTCTCGCCGCGCCGCGCCGCTAACGACGCCAAGCGCTGCAATACAGGCTGCGGAAGTACACGCGCGGCAAACACCATCGCCTTCTGGGCACCTGTCAGTGGCCATGCGCCGCCGCGCATTGAGCCTTGTCGCGGTATGCCCAGCACGATCCGCGAGATGTGGTGCACGCCCGATGCTGGAAGAATCCTGTTGGCCGCGAGCAGCATTGAGGCGTCCGGGCCCACACCCCGACGGCGGAACGGCTTGTGATCGTCCAGCGCTTTGAGCAGTCCGTCGGTGAACCGCTCGGGCGGCCGGGCGAGCTTCATCGCGAACCTCCCCCGGGTGTTCATCGTGTTGTGCAGCCGGGCGTAAGGGCCGTTGAAGTTCCGATCGTCGATGGTGCCCGCGTCGGTGATGATCTCGGTGTCATACGTGCCGGAGACCAAAACGGTGACACCGAGACCGAAGGGCGCGACCTCGCACGCCATGGATTCGCCCCACCGCTCCATGGCGCCTTTGGACGCCGAGTACGGCGCGGTGGCCGGCTGACCGCGCACTCCAGCCGTGCTGGCAACCAGCACGATGCGCCCCTGCCCCGCCGCCCGCATCGACGGCAGCAGCGCCTGGGTGAGCGCGACGGGTCCCATGACGTGTGTGGCGAACATCTTCTGCCACAACGCCGTATCCGCCTCCTCCACCATCCCGGCCGCGGAGATGCCCGCGTTGTGCACAATCGCGTAGGGCGCGCCGACGGCTTCATCAATCGCCTTGGCCGCCGCGGAGATCGACGAGGCGTCCGTGAGGTCGAGCTGCACGCCGATCAGCCGATCGTCGTCTGCAGCTGCCCCGGCCGCCTCTCGCAGCAACGGCATTGCGAGATCGGGCGTCCGCATGGCCGCGACCACCCGCCACCCTTCGCGATACAACCGTACGGTCGACGCGAACCCCAGCCCCCGGGACGCCCCGGTGATGACAACCGTGCGCGGCTCAACCATTCTTGCTCGCACAGGCGCCTTGACCCGGCGGCGGCGGGTCGACATGGGGCCGTCCGTTGGGCACTCCACTCGCCCAGGTCGACCAGATGCCTACCGAGTACGGGCCTTGCGCGCCCGCCTTCTCGTAATACCCTTGCGGATCATAGACTTTGGCCTCGGGATAGGGCCACGGACAGGCGACGGCGGTCGCGGCTCCACTGGCTTTGATGGCGGCAAACCATGCCCCGTAGACGAAGTAGGACACGTTGATGATGACGAACATCACCAAGAACGTGCCCAGCACCGGCCGGGTCGGGAAGATCTTCGCTTTTGCGGCGAGTTTCTCGGCCACCGATTTGCCGGTGTCGTCGCGGTAGCAAAGTATTGCCGCCGGCACCATCACGAAGGTCACCGAGAACGACTCCCAGATCAGCGGGAACTGGAATGTCGTGCCGGTGAATATCGAGCCCCAAGGAATGACCTGCGCGTAGATGTACATCCCCCAGTGGATCAACGTGTTCTCCAGAAACGCGTCCATGACGAAGCCGATTGCACAAGTCACCAGGCCCAGGCAGATCAACGGGTGCCGTGATACGAAGGCCTCCGGCCCTTTCCTGGCCTGCAGTTTGCGCAGAATCCAGACCGCCGGGAAGTAGGGGCCGAAGTAGAACATCACGTAGCCGAATACCACGAAGGGTTCGACGGTCGGCGATATCGACACCAGCGGCCAGGACTCCGGCCAGTGGATGAGGTCGGGGTTGTAGACCGCGAACGGCGCCCAGTTCATGATCGGGTCCTGCCACACGATCAGCGTGGTGCACAAGAACATCAGCATCGCCGGACTGCCCGGATTGCGCCGCCAGCCTCTGATGAACACCACCAGCAGCACAACCAGTGTGATGCCGGTGGCAACATCCAAGAAGGTGATGTAGTCCAACCCGAAGGTGAACTTGACCGGGCGCGGCCGGCCCTGCACATTCGGATTGGCGACGCGCGGGTCGAGCGCAGTTCGGCAGTTCACGATGAAGAAGAGCGCGAACGCCGCCAGGGCAGCGCCGGCGATCCAGCCACCCCAGCCCCTACGTCGATCGACTCCCGTTGGGCCGGTGGGCTTCTCGGCTGTCTTCGGCGGTGTGGATTGCTCCTTGGAAATCGAGTCGGTCATCAGCCTTCCTCTCCGAAGCGATCAACCAGATGCGAGTTGACGCCGTCGGCGTCCAGGGTTCGCGCCACCAGATAGCCGGCGCCCATCCAGGCCCGCCGTGTCCACTTGCCGAACGACACTCGAGTGCCGGGCGCGCCCGACGCGGCGGGCACCATCTTCACTCGCTCCAGTGCTTCTTTAACGCCCCGCGGGCTTAGCGGGTGGGCGTCGGTAAATGCCCGCACCAAGGTGGCGGCTACGTCGCGGTTCACCACGGTCACGCAGAACTCGGGGCGGCTGCCGTTGTACTTCTTTGCGTACGTGTCGAGAAAGTCCTGGCCGACCCGGTTCGCCTCGTCGTACTGGTCGATACCGGTCCACCCCATGAACGCGTTCCACATGATCGGGTTGACCCATGCGTTTTGCCACGCGGTGGTGGTGAAGCGGGGCGGGTCCCAGCCAAGGGTCTCCAGCGCCGGGTTGATGAAGACGATTCCGAATCCGAATCCCAGGTGCACGATCGCCTCGGCCTTTGCCTCGTGCAGCGTCTGGACCGCAGCGTTGATGTCCTGAGCCGTCTGGGCGATGGCAACTTCCGCCACGATCCGAATGCCCTTGCGTCGACAGGCACTTCGCAGGTTCTTCAGGTAGCTCTCACCGATGAGGCTCTGCTCGACCAGGACACCGATCTCGGCGAGCCCTCGCTTGGCGATGAGGTCGGCCAGGAATATCGGCTCGTCGGTCATGGATCCCTGGGGGAAGGCGAAGGTCCACTCGCCTAGCCAGTCGTCGGTGCCGGT
>JAVROG010000203.1:0-4115 GCA_032162865.1 Mycobacterium sp.
ATATCAAGCCCTCGAACATCTTGCTCGACGAGGACGACTTCGCCTACCTGATCGATTTCGGCATCGCCCGCGCGACCCAGGACACCCGGTTGACCAACACCGGCGGCATGATCGGCACCCTGCACTATCTGGCCCCGGAGCGGATGGGCACCGGCGAGGTGGACGCCCGCGCCGATATCTACGCGTTGGCGTGCGTGCTCTATGAGTGTCTGACGGGCAGCCCACCGTTTCCCGCGGACAGTACCGAGCGCCTCATCGTGGCGCATCTGAGCGCCCCGCCGCCGCACCCGTCGGACGCGCGACCGGATGTGCCTGCGCAGTTCGACGAGGTGATCGCCACCGGGATGGCCAAGGATCCCGATCAGCGCTATGCCACCACCGTGGAGCTGGCCGGCGCCGCCCACGACGCCATCACCGCTCCGATTGGACGGCCCGGGTCGCCCAGACCGCCGAACCCGCCGGTGACGGTGCCGGCCGCCGGGGCCGGGCCAGCCGGGCTGACGATGCCGGCGACGCAGACGCCGGACACGGCGCGGCCGGTCCTCGGCGGTCAGCCCGCGTGGCCAGCGGGCCCGCACGTCGCGCCGCCCGCACCGTGGGTCGGCGGGGGTGCCCCGCCCCGCCGCCGCACCGGGTGGATCATCGGCGCCGTTGTGGCCGCGGTCGTCCTGGCGGCCACCCTGGTCGCCGTGGTGTTCGTCGTCGGGCGGCGAACGCCCCAGCCGACGCAGGCGGCGCCCGCCTCGACCCAGGCAGCGCCCGCCTCGACCCCGTCGGCGCACACAACCTATTTATCGCAGGTCGTGGTAGCCACCGGAATCATCGGCCCCGGTGGGGTGGCAGTGGACGCGGCGGGCGACGTCTACGTCACCGGCAGCAGCAACAGTGTGCAGAACCTCCCGGCCGGCACCAGCACCCCGACCGTGCTGCCGTTCATCGACCTCGTCAGCCCCGCCGGGGTGGCGGTGGACGCCGCGGGCGACGTCTACGTCGCCGACTGGGGAAGCAACCGGGTGGTCAAACTGGCGGCGGGCGCGCTCGTCCCGAGCGTGCTGCCGTTCAGCGGACTCTCGGGCCCCTTCGGGGTGGCGGTGGACGCCGCGGGCAACGTCTACGTCGCCGACAACGGCAACGACCGGGTGCTGAAACTGCCGGCGGGTGCGAGCACCCAGACCGTGCTGCCGTTCAGCGGACTCAAGACCCCCCACGGCGTTGCGGTGGACACCGCGGGAACCGTCTACGCCACCGACTACAGCAACAACAGGGTGCTCAAACTGCCGGCAGGCGCGAGCGCCCAGAGCGTGTTGCCGTTCAGCAACCTGCGTTCTCCCTGGGGGGTGGCGGTGGACAACGCGGGCAACGTCTACGTCGCGGACTACGGCAACACCCGCGTGCTCAAACTGGCGGCTGGCGCAACCACCCAAACCGCGCTGCCGTTCACCGGCCTCAAAAACGTCGGCGGGGTCGCGGTGGATGGCGCGGGCAACGTCTACGTCACGGACGCGGACAACAACCGGATACTCAAACTGCCGGCGGGATAGTCGTTGAGCGATGCGCACCGCGCCGTGCGATCAGAACCCGGCGGCCCTTGTGTGCATGCGAAAGGAAAAGTAATGTCACTTTTAGTTTGAGTCGCTGACGACCGGAGAGCCACCATGGAATCTTTTGTCCACCTGCGCAAAGGCACAACGCCACGACGCGTGCACGCCGATCTTGACGGCCTCAAGGACGACGAGTTGGGTCGCGGCGGGTTCACTGGACGCACCGCCAACATCTACCGGCGCCACGATCCCACCGCATTCCGCGCGGTCGGCCCGTTGCGTCCGATCGACGTGCTGGCCACCGAGCTCAAACCCAGTGATGCCACCGACGCCAACGGCGGCCCGCTGTTGATGTTCACCAATGCCGACTGCCGGGTTCTGCTGAGTCGGCGGCACGAACCGATGCCGTTCTACACCCGCCACGTCGACGGCGACCTGCTGTGCTTCGTGCACAGCGGCACCGGTCTGCTGGAAACCGAGTTCGGGCCGCTGACCTACCGGGAGGGTGACTGGGTTTACATCCCCAAGGCCTGCACGTGGCGCCAAATACCGGATCCCTCAACTAAAGACGCAACCACTCTGCTGATGGTCGAGGCCACCGACGAGTTCCGGGTGCCTCCGCCGGGTCCTCTCGGCCGGCACTTCCCCTTCGATCCTTCGCAGGCCACCATCCCTGACCCGGGCCCCTCTGACTTGGATCCAAGGCCAGCTGGCCGTGACGAGTACGAGGTGCGGCTGATCCATGAGGACGGTCCGACAACGCTTTACTATCAACACAATCCGATTGATGTCGAAGGCTGGCGCGGCGACAACTTTGCATTCACCTTCAACATCGCCGACTACAACGTCGTGACGTCCGACAGTATGCATCTGCCTCCCACGGTGCATCTGTTCATGCAGGCGACCGGTGTCTATGTGATGAACTTCCTGCCCAAACCCGCCGAGGGTAGGGCCGGCACCGAACGTACGCCCTGGTATCACCGCAACGTCGACTACGACGAGATCGCGTTCTTCCACGGCGGCTCGCTGTACGGCATCCCAATGCCGCCGGGCCTGATCTCCCATGCACCACAAGGGGTTCACCACGGAGCGCCGGAGAAGGCCCGCGAACGCGCGCGCCGGAAGTTCGACGAGTATTCGCACGTCGACTGGCAGGTAATCGCGATCGACACGCGCCGGCGGCTGACACCGTCGGCCGAGGTACTGGCACACGACCTAGGACAACATTGATGACACAAGCGGTGAAGTACAAGTACGATCGAATCCCCTATCTCGTTGCATTCCAGAATAATTCGGGCGTAAGGGATGTGTACGGCGGCCTCGCCGAGATCACCGTGCTGGAGAGCTACCTACTCCAGCCGAAGGACCGGCCGTCGGATACCGTGCTGGTGTTCATGCATCCGATCGGAGGCGGCGCGTACCTGCCGATGATCAATGCCCTGGCGCGAGCCGGTCATCATGTCATCTACTGCAACAGCCGATTCCGCGGCACTGACTCGGCGCTGCTGATGGAGAAAGTGGTCGAGGATCTCGGCGAGTGCATCAAGGACGCCAAGAACCGGCTGGGCTACCAGCGGGTCGTGTTGGCCGGCTGGAGCGGCGGCGGTTCGCTGTCGGTGTTCTACCAGCAGCAGGCTCAGCACGCGACGATCACCTCCAGCCCGTCGGGTGACGGGCCTGACCTGACGCAGCTCGATCTGCCGCCCGCCGACGGAATCATGCTGTTGGCCGCGCACATCAGCCGGCACGGCACCCTGACCGAGTGGCTCGACGCATCCATCCTGGACGAATCCGATCCCAGCAAGCGCGATCCCGAGCTGGACCTGTACAGCCCGGACAACCCGAACCAGCCGCCCTACAGCCAAGAATTCCTGGACCGTTACCGGCAGGCTCAGATCGACCGCAACCGCCGCATCACCGCCTGGGTCAAAGCCAAGCTGGCCGAGTTGAAGCAAGTGAACCGCCCGGACGACGAATTCGGCTTCGTCGTGCATGGCACCATGGCCGACCCGCGCTGGCTCGATCCCACCGTCGATCCCAACGAGCGCGTCCCCGGGACCTGCTATCTGGGCGATCCGCAAGTGGTGAACATGAGCCCGGTCGGGCTGGCCCGCTTCTCCACGCTGCGGGGCTGGCTGTCGCAGTGGAGTTACGACGAAGCCCGCGGCGACGCCGTGTCGTGCGGTCCTGACATCGCGATCCCGGCGTTGGTGATCGGTAACCTGGCAGATGACGCCTGCACACCCAGCCACACCCGTCGGTTGTTCGAAGCGATCGGGCACCCCGATAAGGAGATGCACGAAATCCACGGCGCGACACATTATTACGCGGGACCGGATCAGCGCGACAAGTTGCGGGAGGCGGTCAACATCGTCACCGACTGGCTCGTGCGCCACGACTTCGCGAGTGTTGAGTGAGCGCAACAACCGGTGCGCTCGACGGCGTCCGGGTGCTCGAACTCGGCACCTTGATCGCCGGGCCGTTCGTCGGTCGTCTGCTTGGCGACATGGGTGCCGACGTCATCAAGGTGGAACCGCCCGGCGCCCCGGACCCGTTGCGAACGTGGGGTCAGGC
>JAVROG010000204.1:0-14773 GCA_032162865.1 Mycobacterium sp.
CTGAAGCGGGTAATGCATGCCGCCGCGCCGTGTCCGGTACTGATCAAGAAGCAGATGATCGACTGGTGGGGGCCGATCGTCGACGAGTACTACGCCTCCTCGGAGGCGATCGGTTCGACGTTGATCACCGCCGACGACTGGCTATTGCATCCGGGTTCGGTGGGCAAGCCCATGATGGGCGCCGTGCACATCCTGGGGGAGGACGGCAACGAGTTGCCGCCCGGTCATCCAGGGGAGATCTATTTCGAGGGCGGGTATTCGTTCGAATATCTTAACGATCCATCGAAAACCGCTGCTGCACGGGAAAATCACGGATGGATGACCGTCGGCGACATCGGCTACCTCGACGAGGAGGGATATCTTTATCTGACCGACCGCCGCCACCACATGATCATCTCCGGCGGCGTGAACATCTACCCGCAGGAAGCCGAGAATCTTCTGGTCACCCACCCAAAGGTGTTGGACGCGGCCGTCTTCGGCGTTCCGGATGACGAGATGGGTCAGCGGGTGATGGGGGTGGTGCAGCCGGTCGAGCAAGTCGATGCCACCGATGCGTTCGCCGAGGAGTTGCTGGGTTGGCTGCGAGAGCGGTTGTCGCACTTCAAGTGCCCGCGATCAATCGCCTTCGAAGCCCAACTACCGCGCACCGACACCGGCAAGCTCTACAAGAACGGGCTGATTGAGAAGTATTCGGTGTGACCCGATGATCGGGGTGGTCGACCTGTCCAGCGCGCCGCAGCGGGCCGTTGCCTCTCCACCGGGTGTGCTGGTCGCCTACGGCCCGATCTCGGATGAATACTGGCTCGACACCGCGACTTTCACTGTGACCGAACAACCGTGTACCGACCGCCGGGTGATCACCGTGGACTCGGTGCCCGATACGCTGGCCGAGTTGGCGCGGCGCTGCGAGCATTGGCCGCAGGCCAGTGCCGTCTGTGACGACGTGCTGCGCTGCGTCGATCCCCATGGTGCGACGCTGGCTGGCGTGGTGACGGAATCGCTGGCATATTCGACGTTGCAGGCCGGACCGGAATTCACCCGCTGGCTCGCCGAACGTGGGCCCGCGCGGATGCCCGACATCGCCGATCCCGTTGCGGCGCAACGTGATGAAAACACCCTGCGGATCAGATTAAACCGGCCGCAACGGCACAATGCGTTCTCCACCGACACCCGCGCGGCACTGCTCGAGGCACTGACTGTCGCGCAGCTGGACGAGTCGGTGACCGGGATCGTGTTGAGCGGCAACGGCCCGTCATTCTGCAGCGGCGGCGACCTCGCCGAGTTCGGCACCTTCACCGACCCGGCGAGCGCTCACCTGGCCCGCACCCGGTATAGCCCGGCCCTGATGCTCGACGAACTCACCACCAGGCTAGGCCGGGCCTGCCGCGCCGAGGTGCACGGTCAGGTGTTGGGCAGCGGATTGGAGATGGCCGCGTTCTGCGGCTGGGTTGAGGCAGAACGGGATTCGGTGTTCGGCCTACCCGAGCTGAGCCTGGGACTGCTTCCCGGCGCCGGCGGGACCGTGAGCGTCACGCGACGGATCGGCCGTTGGCGCACTGCATATCTCGTGCTATCCGGCCAGACCATTGATGCCGACCTAGCGTTGGCCTGGGGGCTGGTGGACGCTGTCCGAGACTGAGGGGCAGGCGCGCTACTCAGTAGCCGGAGTAGGTGGTGATGTTGGTGGAAGGCGTGTTCGAGACAATCGCCACGCCAACGACGATGTAGAAGATGATCGTCACCACGAAGACCACGGCGCCGATGATGGCGCTGATGATTGCCCACTTCTTGGCATTCGCTGCCGCCGCCTGCGCCTCGCCGTAGCGTCCTTGGGCCCATAGCCCGGAAACCTTGGTGGAGTACACGATGGACACGATCCCGGCAGGCAGACAGCACAGCACCGTGCTCAGAATTGCCCAGACAAGGTAGTTGTCCGGCTCCGGCTGGCCCCCGTAGCCGGGCTGACCCCCGTAGCCGGGCTGCTGGCCGTAACCCGGCTGGCCGCCGTAACCCGGCTGCTGGCCGTAATTAGGCTGCTGGCCCTGCCATGACGAACCTCCGTACGGATCTGACGGATTACTCATGGCAGCTGCCTTTCGCTGGGTCGCCGCTTTGCCCGCGCCTCGCGGCCGGATGCGCCAGCCAAATATATAGCACCCGTCAGCGCTGGGCAGTGCGAAGTTGGCTCATGCGTCAGATTCCGCCGCGGGATATCAATTGCGCCGCAATCACGTTGCGCTGAATCTCGTTGGTGCCCTCGCCGACGATCATCAACGGCGCGTCACGGAAGTAACGTTCGACGTCGTACTCGGTGGAGTAGCCGTAGCCACCATGGATCCGGACTGCGTTCAACGCGATCTCCATGGCGACCTCGGAGGCGAACAATTTGGCCATGCCGGCCTCCATGTCGCAGCGCTGTCCGCTGTCGTAACGTTCGGCGGCATAGCGGGTGAGCTGGCGTGCGGCGGTGAGTTTCGTTGCCATATCGGCCAAGTAGTTGCCGACGGACTGATGCTTCCAAATCGGCTGGCCGAAACTCTCCCGTTGCTGGGCGTACTCCAGCGCGTCCTCGAAAGCCGCGGTGGCCACCCCTAGCGCACGTGCGGCCACCTGGATACGTCCCGTCTCAAGGCCTTTCATCATCTGTGCAAAACCTTCGCCCACCCGGCCGCCCAACACCGCTGACGCCGGAATGCGAAAATTGTCGAACGACAGCTCGCATGTCTCAACGCCCTTGTAGCCCAGCTTCGGCAGGTCCCGCGAGACCGTCAAACCGGGCCCGTGCCCGACCAGCACCACCGAGATGCCCCGGTGGCGCGGTGTGGCGTTCGGGTCGGTCTTGGCCAACAACGCGATCAATCCGGACCGGCGTGCGTTGCTGATCCAGGTCTTGGAACCGTTGACTACCAAGGTATCCGGGCCCGCGGCAGGGTCGGCCAGGGCGGTGGTCGTCATGTTCTGCAGGTCCGAGCCGCCGCCAGGTTCGGTAAGTGCCATGGTGGCTCGCAGCTCGCCGGTCGCCATCGGCGGCAGGTATGTCCGCTTCTGATCCTCGGTGCCGAACAGCGCCAGCAGCTTGGCCACCACGGTGTGCCCGCCCATCGCGCCGGCCAGGCTCATCCAACCGCGCGCGAGTTCCTGGGTGACCTGGACATAACACGGCATCGAGACCGGTGACCCCCCGTACTCCTCCTCGATGGCCAGCCCGTAGATGCCGATCCGCTTCATCTGCTCGATCCACGTCTCGGGATAGGTGTTGGCGTGCTCGACCTCGCGCACGGTCGGCTTCACGTCGCGGTCGATGAACGCCCGCACGGTGGCGACCAGCATCGCTTCGTCGTCGTTCAATTCACTGCTCACCCTTGGCGCCCTCCGTGTTGACCCTCGGTTCCACAGCCTGCCAGCATGACCCGTTGTGACTAACGGGTATGCGGGCATCCGGGCGGGTGGGCCCTACTTCGACGACCTTTCGGTGGGCCAGGTGTTCGACTGGGCGCCTTCGGCCACCCTGACTGCGGGCCTGGCCGCCGCCCATCAGGCGATCGTGGGTGACCGGCTGCGGCTGGCACTGGACGCCGATCTGTGCGGCGCCGTGACCGGCGCGCCGGCGGCCCTTGCTCACCCTGGCCTGGTGTGCGACGTGGCGATCGGGCAGTCGACGTTGGTGACGCAGCGGGTCAAAGCCAATCTGTTCTACCGCGGGCTGACGTTTCACCGATTCCCGGTGATCGGCGACACCCTTTACACCCGCACCGAAGTGGTCGGGCTGCGCGCCAACGCGGTCAAGCCGGGCCGCCCGCCGACGGGTATGGCGGCGCTGCGCATGACGACCATCGACCAGGCCGATCAGTTGGTGCTGGATTTCTACCGTTGCGCGATGCTGCCGACCAGCCCGGACTGGGCGGGGGTGTCTGAGCGCAGCGATGACCTGTCCGCCATCGGCGCCGACGCGGCGCCTCCTGCCGTCGACCCAACCGACGCCTGGAATGGCGAGGCGTTCCGGCGCCGGGTGCCGGGTCCGCACTTCGATGGCGCGATTGCGGGCGCGGTGCACAGCAGTACCGGCGACGTGGTGACCAGTGCGCCTGAGTTGGCTCGAATCACCCTCAATATCGCTGCCACACATCATGATTCGCGCGTCGGCGGGCAACGGCTGGTCTACGGCGGGCACACCATCGGGCTGGCGTTCGCACAAGCCAACCGGCTGCTGCCCAATCTGGCGACGGTGCTGGGCTGGCAGTCCTGCGACCACACCGGGCCGGTGCGCGAGGGCGACACCCTGTACAGCGAGTTGCACGTCGAGTCCGCCGAGGACGGCCCCAACGGCGGAGTGCTGGGACTGCGCTCGCTGGTCTATGCGGTCGGCGACCCGGACCGGCAGGTGTTGGACTGGCGCTTCACAGCGCTGCAGTTCTAACCTGCCGTTCCGGCCTGCCCGTCTTTAGCCGTGCAGGCCAGCGGTGCCGTTGCCGCCGATATCGCCGGCGTTGCCCCGTTCTTACCGGCTCCACCGGGCCCTCCGTTGGGGAGGACCACAGTGCCGCCGGCCCCGTCGGTGCCGCGCTGACGGCTTGGTAAGCCTGGCCGTGGGTGCCGAACATTGCCACAACTGCGGTGGACACCTCGTCTTCAGCGGCGGCCACCAGGCTGGTGGGTGGTGGCGGCCGCGGAGGAATTCGCCGACTCCATCGTCGAACCGATTCCGGCCAAGTTGGAAGCTGCTGCCTCGAGCACGTCCGGTGCTGCGTTGAGGCACGACATCGGGGCACCCGTCCACTGAATCGGACACGACCCAAGAGTCGTGTGGTTGTCCCTCGGTCATGTGCATTGGCGAAGCCGATACGAACGAGAGCTCGAAACCGCCGAAAACAAACTATATCTACGTGGAATTCCTAGAAACCGTGCGATTAGCTTTCATCGAGCGGCCAAAACCACCCCTCGGTTGATCACTGGCTGGTCCCGGGTTGGCCCCGCAACCGCAAGTTGTCAGCAGCGAGCACCATGGTGGGGTGAATCCTGGGACGGCCGGCGAGTGGGCCGGCGAGTGGGGAAGTAGCGGGCTGGCCTACCTCACCGGTCTGGCCGATGGCCCGCCCGACTTTTCCCGGGCCAATGTGCTTGGACGCGCCCAGCGGATTGCCGTAGATGCGGCGACCCTGCTCACCGGACGGGCCGGGTTGCTCGGCTTGACCCGCGGCGGACGCGTCTCGGCCGGCGGCGCCACCCGGTTGCTGGCGGCCCGCGATGGGTGGTGCGCTGTCACCTTGTCGCGCCCGGACGACGTCGTCGCGGTGCCCGCCCTGCTGCAGGTCGATGAGGCGGCCGATGATCCGTGGCCGCAGCTGCAGCGCTGGGCGGCCCCCCGGCCCCTGGCCGAGATCGTCGAGCGTGCCGCACTGCTCGACATCCCCACGGCTGCCCTGGGCGAGGCCACCGCCTCGCCGCCACGGGTACGCCGATTGGGGCCGCGGGTGCCCCCACACAGCGCGGCCGGGTTGTTGGTGGTGGACCTGACTTCGATGTGGGCTGGCCCGCTCTGCGGGCACCTGCTGGCCCGGGCGGGCGCCACCGTCGTCAAGGTGGAAAGCCCCGCCCGCGTGGACGGCACCCGGGCCGGCCATCGGGATTTCTTCGACTGGATCAACGCCGGCAAGCTCTCCTACTGTCTGGATTTCGACCGAGAGGCCGACGGACTGCGTGATCTGCTGGAGGTCGCCGACGTGGTCATCGAAGGATCGCGGCCGGAAGCTTTGGCGCGCCGACGCCTGGGGCCAGGCCAGGTCGCGCCGCGGGCAGGACGGGTCTGGTTGCGGGTCACAGGGCACGGCGAAGATTCCCGCCGGCCTGCGTTCGGTGACGACGCCGCCGTCGCCGGCGGCCTGGTGGGAGTGGGTCCGGTGTTCTGCGCCGACGCCATCGCCGACCCACTGGCCGGGTTGGAAGCCAACCTGGCGGTGACCGAGTCGCTGCGTCGCGGAGGTGGCGAACTGATAGTCGTGTCGATGGCGGCAGTGGCCGCGACATATGCGGCGCTCCCGCTTCAGGCGGCGACGTCGACACAATCGGCACCACGGCCGACGGCGCCACCGGTGGTCAAGGTGGCCGCCGGCCTCGGTGCCGATAACGCGGAGGTACGGCGGCTGGTCGCTGAGAGACGCTGCGTGTCATGTTGATTCAACGAGCCACCCTGTTGGACGGGACACGCGCCGATATCCGCGTCGGTGCGCGGATCGAAGAAGTGGGTCACCGCCTGGCCCCGCGCCAGGGTGAGGGTGTGCTTGACGCGGGCGGCGGAGCGGTGCTGCCAGGGCTGCACGACCACCACGTGCACCTGCGTTCGGCGGCAGCCGCATTGGACTCGCTTTCGGTCGGACCGCCCGCAGTGCATACCAAAGAACAACTGGCGCAGGCTTTGTCGCATGCCATGCCCGGTCCCGACGGCTGGATCCGCGCCGTCGGATACCACGAATCGGTGGCCGGGCCGCTGGACCGAGCTTCCCTCGATGCGGTGCAGGCCCACATTCCGGTGCGCGTTCAGCACCGCAGCGGTGTGTTGTGGGTGCTCAACTCCGCCGCTTTGGGGCGGGTTGGTCTCGCCGGTCATCCCGACGGCCGGCTCCGCAGCGCCGACCGCGGCTGGTCAGAAGCGCTGCAGCGGCGGGAAAGCAACCTGGCCGAACTGAGCCGACGGATCACCGCGACCGGCGTCACCGGCGTCACCGACGCAACCCCCGACCTCGACGTCAACGAACTGGTTTCGCTGATGATGGCGCATCGCGGCGGCGAGTTCCGGCCAGGTGTGCGCTTGCTGTCGCCCAATAAGAAGATCCTGCACGACGATCGCCTCGACCTGGATTCCCTGACGGAGTGGGTCGGCGAGCGGCACCGGGTCGGTCAGGCCGTCGCCGTACATTGCGTGACGGCAGCCCAACTGGTGGTGACCATAGCGGCCCTGCGTGCGGCCGGCAGCCATCCGCTCGACCGCATCGAACACGCCGCCGTGGTGCCCCACGACAACGTGGGCGATCTGGCCGACTTGGGCGTCACGGTGGTGACACAGCCGAATTTCGTTGCCGAACGGGGCGATCAGTACCTGGCCGAAGTCCCGGCCGATGAGCAAGACCAGCTCTGGCGGGTCGCCTCACTGTTGACTGCGCAGGTTCCGGTGGCGTTGTCCACCGACATGCCGTTCGGTCATGGCGATCCGTGGGCGGCGATGCGGGCCGCGGTGTCGCGGACCGCGCGCAGTGGAGCCGTTCTTAACGCGAGTGAATGTGTCTCGGCGCGAGAAGCTTTGACGATGTTCCTGGGCTGGCCCGACCGGCCGGCTCGGCCACGGACCGTCGAGATCGGCGAGCCGGGGGACCTGTGTGTCCTGTCCGAGGCACCCGAGGTGGCCTTGGCCGAGCTGGATGCCTCGCTGGTGGCCGCCACCCTGATCAGGGGCGAACTCGTCTACTTCGCAATGTGATTGGAGTTCGTCGAGGCCAGGGCGGCACCCAATGCGTCACACTGGTTTCGGAAAAATTGTTGGGACACTGACGCTTGGGGAGCGCGAGATCGAATCCGTGGAACGCGCCCGGTACTGTTTCGACTTGGCACGGCACCCCGGAGTCTTGCAGTCGTTGCGCGTAGGCGAGGTCCTCGTCGTGGAACAGGTCATGGGTGCCCACGCCGATCCAGGCCGGGGCAAGACCGCTGAGGTCGTCGCGCCGTCCCGGAACCGCCGTCACCGGGTCCGCGCCGCCAAGATAAGCGGTCCAGCCGAACTGATTGGCTAGCGGATCCCACAGGCGGTTACGCGCATCGGCGGGATTCGCCGCACTTCGGTCGTCCAGCATCGGGTACACCAGCAAATGAAAAATCGGTGCGACCTCACCACGATCCCGTGCCAACAACGCCAGCGCCGCAGCTAGCCCGCCGCCGGCACTGGCGCCGCCGATCGCGACCCGCTCGCGGTCCACGGCGGGCAGTCCAGCCAGCCACACCAACGCCGAGTAGCAATCTTCCAGGGATGTGGGATACGGATGCTCGGGCGCCAACCGGTAGTCCACTGATGCGACGGTGATGCCCAATTTCCGGCTGAAACGCAGGCACAGCCGGTCGTCCTGCTGCGCGCTGCCGATCACCTAGCCGCCACCGTGGATCCACAGCAACGCCGGGCCCGGCTCGGTGGTGCCGGTTGGCCGATAGAGGCGGACACGCACACCGGATCCCAGGGTGAGTACCTCGACGTCACGGGGGGTGCGACGCGCAATCAGTGGCATCAACGCCCGCATCAGCGGCAAGGTACGCGGGCCCACCAATCGTCGCGGCGCGATGCGAGCGAGTAGGCGGAGGTCTGGGTGGACGTCATCGTTCGGGGCGGCAGGCACCGATCCAGTATCCAACTCCGGCCATCCCCGCATGTCTCGGCTCCGAATCCCTGCCTGTGGTGGTTTTGCGTTCGCCGAGCGCAACCCTTGACAGGGGTGGGTGTAACCAACCCCGGAATCGGGTATCGGTGGAGACGTTGGCGGATGCGGTCGTTGCCAGCGGTCGCCGTGCGCTCGCGCGACCTGGTCGAGCACGATGCGAGGGACGTGGAATGCTGGGGCATCTTTACGATCGGGCGCTGGGCGGCGAGCGATGTTGGATCCGTCATGACGACGGCGAGCTACAACCGCTGCCTGCCGAGCGGTGGCTGGGCCAGCTCGAAGACTGCGACCAGATCGACTCGCCCGACACCTCAGATGAGGCATTCGACGAGGCCGTCGCCCAGATGTGCGACGGCCCGACCATCGAGCTGGGGTGTGGACCCGGGCGGCTGGTGGCACGCCTGGTACAGCGCGGGATACCAGCACTGGGCATTGACCGGTCGGCGACCGCAATCCGACTCGCCTGCGGTGGCGGTGCCCCGGCCCTACTGGGCGACGTATTCGAACCGCTGCCCGGCATCGGCCGTTGGCAGACGGTACTGCTGGTCGACGGAAATGTCGGGCTCGGCGGTGACCCGCTACGCATTCTTGGCAGAGCCGTCGAGTTGTTGACCCGCGGCGGACGTTGTGTCGCCGAGTTCGACGCCCGCGAAATCGGTATCCAGGGCCGTTGGGTGCGGTTGGAATCCGGTCGCGAGGTCGGCCCGTGGTTCCGCTGGGCCTCGGTCGGCGTGGACAGTGCCGCCATGCTTGCCGCGCAGGTCGGTCTCACCGTGACCGGTGTCCGGCTGATCGGCGGGCGGGTGATCGCGACCCTGGTAGCGCTGTGAGGGCCGGCCGATGAACGACCCGGGAAAGGACCCCGGAATGGGCCCCGAGCCCGGATTTCCCGCCGGCTTGTGGCGCACGCTCGAACGCCATCCACCACCCGGTGCGCACCGCCTCAGCCGGTTCAGTAGCCCGCTCCGCGGCCCCTGGCTGACCTCGGTCTTCGGATTAATGCTGCTGGTGGCCCTGCCCATCGTCATTCTCACCGGTCTGTTGTCCTACATCGCGTATGCGCCGCAGTTCGGTCAGGCCATTCCGGCCGACGTCGGCTGGTTGCGACTGCCTGCCTTCACCTGGCCCACCCGCCCGTCCTGGCTGTACCGGCTGACGCAGGGACTACATGTGGGGCTAGGGCTGGTAATCATCCCGGTGGTGCTGGCCAAGCTGTGGTCGGTGATCCCGAAGCTGTTCGTTTGGCCACCGGCACGCTCGATCGGCCAACTGCTGGAACGGTTGTCGTTGCTGATGCTGGTCGGCGGTCTGCTGTTCGAGATCATCACCGGCGTACTCAACATCCAGTACGACTATATTTTCGGGTTCAGCTTCTACGACGCGCATTACTTCGGTGCCTGGATATTCATCGTGGGTTTCCTGATGCACATCACTCTCAAGATTCCGCACATGATCACCGGGTTGCGGTCGTTGTCATGGCGAGAGGTGCTGCGCACCAATGTGTCCGGCACCCTTCCAGAGCCGCCCGATGTCACCGGGCTGGTCGCCACAGATCCAGCCGAGCCGACCACGAGCCGACGCGGTGCGCTGGCGCTGGTGGGCTCCGGAGTGTTGCTGCTCGCGGTGTTGACGGCCGGCCAGACGCTTGGCGGGCCCGCGCGCAGTCTCGCCCTGTTGCTGCCCCGTGGCCGGCCCGCTGGCGGAAGCCGCGACTTTCCGGTCAACAGGACCGCAGCCGTCGCTGGCATCACCCCCGAAAGCGTTAGCCCCGCTTGGCGTTTGACGTTACGTGGCGGGTCTGCTCCGGTGGTGCTGGACCGCGCCACGCTGGCCGGGCTGCCGCAACACACCGCCCGGCTACCGATCGCCTGCGTCGAAGGCTGGTCGACGGTCCAGACGTGGAGCGGGGTGCGGTTGGCCGATCTGGCCCGGATGGCCGGGGTGCCGTCGCCCAGTTCGGCTCAGGTGCGGTCGCTGCAACGGGGCGGCGCCTTCGCCGAAAGCACGTTGCAGGCCAACCAGATCGACGATTCGGACGCGCTGTTGGCGTTGCGGGTCAACGGTGACGACCTGTCGCTGGACCACGGCTATCCGGCCCGGATCATCGTCCCCGCGCTGCCCGGTGTGCACAACACCAAGTGGGTCGCCTCCATCGATTTCGCTACGAGCTGAAATGGCCACTCGCTCAATATCTTTCACCAGATACTACGGTGCGCATCCGCTGCATCTGTTGACCATGGTGGCGGGGTTCGCGCTGTTGGGCTACGTCCTGGTCGCGCTGACCCCAGCCGCGCTGTGGAACCCGGGCAACTGGTGGCAGTCAATCGCGGTCTGGTTCGCCGTCGCCGTCATCGGCCACGACCTGGTGCTCTTCCCGCTCTACGCGCTGGCCGACGCGGTGCTCTTGCGAACCAGGCGCCGGGTGCGTCGTCGCTTAAAAGTGCCAGCGCACAACCATATTCGGGTTCCGGCGTTGGGGGCCGGACTGACGCTGCTGGTGTTCCTCCCCGGCATCGTCAAACAGGGCGCGGAGACCTATCTGGCAGCGACCGGACAAACCCAACAGCCGTTTTTGGGCCGGTGGCTGCTGTTGGCCGCCGCGATGTTCGCCAGCAGCGCCGTCGTCTATGCAATCCGACTATTTCGGGCGCATCGGCAGCACCATCAGCAAACAAAGGTTAGCTGTTGAACACAGAAGATAATGATTCAGGCAAATACGCAACCAGTAGCTCTGCAAATGCCATTACACGACCGCCAGATAAAGGTGGGTTATTACCGGCCAGTACGGGTACAGTCCCCAGCATGACGGCGACTGGACAGTCCGAATCTTGCGTCAAGCAGTTCTTGCGCGCCAGCCCTTCGGACCGCCTGCTGACCCTTACCCGTGCGAGTGCCGCACTGCCGGTGATAGGCAAGCGGCTCGAGCCGCTGGGGACTATCGCCGCGCTGAGCATCTGGGGCATGCGAATCGCGCCAGAACTGATGTCGACATCTGCCAAGGGTTGGTTCGCACCGGGCAGCGACGACGAGCGGCGCCGCGATCGCGAGAGCACCAACGATGTGACCATCGCGGCCCTACGGGGGACAATAGCGGCCGCGGAGCTGGACCTCGAGTGGCCCGCTGCCGAACGCACGCCGCCGATCTGGGAGGCGTTGCGTCAGCACAAGTACCTCCATCGGCGTGGCGTTCATTACGGAGACCACCCCGTCCAGACGCTCGATGTGTGGCGGCGCGCGGATCTGCCCGCCCAACCCGCGCCGGTGCTGATCTTTGTGCCGGGCGGTGCCTGGGTTTTCGGGACCAACGCTCTGCAGGGGTCGGCGTTGATGTCCCGGCTGGCCGAGCAAGGCTGGGTGTGCCTGGCGATAAATTATCGAGTCTCGCCGAAGAACCGCTGGCCCCGGCACATCACGGATGTCAAGACCGCGATTGCGTGGGCGCGCGCCAATGTCGACAAATTCGGTGGCGACCGCAATTTCGTTGCGGTGGCGGGTTGTTCAGCCGGTGGACACCTGGCCGCACTGGCCGGGCTCACGCCCGACGACCCGCAATACCAGGCGAAGCTGCCCGAAGGTGCCGACAGCTCGGTGGACGCGGTGGTCGGGATCTACGGCCGATACGACTGGGAGGACCGCTCCACTCCGGAACGTGCCCGGTTCGTCGAATTCCTGGAACGGATAGTGGTGCAGCGCTCGATCGCCCGTCGCCCTGAGGTGTTCCACGACGCATCGCCGATCGCGCGCGTGCACCGAAATGCTCCGCCGTTCTTGGTGATTCACGGCAGCAAGGACAGCGTGATCCCGGTGGCGCAGGCACGCAGTTTCGTCGAGCGGTTGCGTTCGGTGTCGGCCTCGCTGGTCAGTTACGTGGAGTTGCCGGGCGCCGGCCACGGCTTCGACATGCTCGACGGTCCCCGTGCCGGCTCGATGGCGCACGCCGTGTCACTGTTCCTCAACCAGGTTCACCGCACCCGGACACAGTTCGCCAAAGAGGTCATCTGAGCGCGGACCGATTGTAAGGTCGCGCTTATGGGTAGGGAACTGCGATGAAGCGGCTCACCGGTTGGGATGCGGTGCTGCTGTACAGCGAGACGCCGAACGTGCACATGCACACCCTCAAGATCGCGATCATCGAACTCGATCCGGCCAGCCGCGGCTTTACCATCGACGCGTTCCGGCAGGTCATCGCCAGTCGGATGGACAAGCTTGTCCCGCTGGGTTATCAGCTGATCGATGTGCCGTTCAAATTCCACCACCCGATGTGGCGGGAGAACTGCGAGATCGACTTCGAGTACCACATCCGGCCGTGGCGGCTGGCCGCTCCGGGCGGACGTCGCGAACTCGACGAGGCGATCGGCGAGATTGCCAGCACGCCGCTGGACCGCGCCCACCCGCTGTGGGAGATGTACTTCGTCGAGGGCCTGGCCAACGACCGGATCGCGGTGGTTGTCAAGATCCACCACGCCCTGGCCGACGGTGTCGCATCGGCCAACCTGATGGCGCACGGTATGGACCTGATGCCGACGCCGCAGGGTGGCGCCTACTCGCCGGATCCGGCCCCCACCAAACGGGAGCTGATGAGCACGGCGTTCGTCGACCACATGCGGCACATCAAGCGGATCCCAGGGACGATCGCCTATACCGCGCAAGGCATTCGCCGGGTCCGACGCAGCACGCGCAAGTTTTCACCGGAGCTGAGCCGCCCCTTTGCGCCGCCGTTGACGTTCATGAACCACGTGCTCACTCCGGAGCGCAGGTTCGCCACCGCCACGCTGGCACTCGCCGACGTCAAGACGACGGGCAAAAAGCTCGGTGCGACGATCAACGACATGGTGCTGGCCATGTCCAGTGGAGCGTTGCGGAGCCTGTTGTTGCGCTATGACGGCAAAGCCGAGCCGCTGCTGGCGTCGGTGCCGATCAGTTTCGACTTCTCGCCGGAACGGATCTCCGGCAACCAGTTCAGCGGGATGATGGTCGCGCTGCCGACGGACCTCCAGGATCCGCTGGAACGGGTGCAAGCCGCCCACGACAACGCGGCCTTTGCCAAGGAAAGCCACCACCTGTTGGGGCCGGAATTGATCAGCCGCTGGGCTGCGTACTGGCCGCCATCGGGCACCGAGGCCATGTTCCGGTGGCTATCCAGCCGCGACGGGCAGAACAAGGTCCTCAACCTGAACATCTCCAATGTCCCGGGTCCCCGCACCCGAGGTCGGGTGGGTGGCGCTTTGGTGACCGAGATCTATTCGGTCGGGCCGTTGACCGCAGGCAGCGGCCTGAACATCACCGTGTGGAGCTACGTCGATCAACTCAATATCTCGGTGCTCTCCGACGGCGCCACCCTCAAGGACCCGCACGAAGTGACCGAGGGGATGATCGCTGAATTCATTGAAATACGTAGGGCTGCAGGACTATCCGAGGACCTGACCGTCATCGAAGAAGCGATGGCTCAGGCCTGATAAGGGCCTGATGACGGCCTGATCGGCCGTTACACTGACCGGCCGATTCGTCACGGGGGTCGGCGGCTACCATCGGCAGTGTGAGCGACGAAGCTAACACCGAACCCCAGGTCTTGGTCGAGCAGCGCGACCGGATCCTGATCATTACCATCAACCGCCCTAGTGCCAAAAACGCGGTAAACGCCGCGGTCAGCCGGGGCCTGGCCGATGCCATGGACCGCCTGGACGACGACGCCGGCCTGTCGGTGGCGGTTCTGACCGGTGCCGGCGGCTCGTTCTGCGCGGGCATGGACCTCAAGGCGTTCGCCCGCGGCGAGAATGTCGTGGTGCAGGGCCGCGGCATGGGCTTCACCGAACGCCCGCCCGCCAAGCCGCTGATCGCAGCGGTCGAGGGCTACGCACTGGCCGGTGGCACCGAACTTGCGCTGGCCACGGATTTGATTGTGGCGGCGAAAGATTCGGCGTTCGGAATTCCCGAGGTCAAGCGCGGTCTGGTGGCCGGCGGTGGGGGATTGCTGCGGCTGCCCGAGCGCATTCCCTACGCGATTGCTATGGAGCTGGCGTTGACCGGCGACCACGTGTCCGCCGAACGTGCGCACGCACTGGGCATGGTCAACGTCCTGGCCGAGCCGGGCGGGGCGCTGGACGCGGCGATCGCGCTGGCCGAGAAGATCACCGCCAACGGGCCGCTCGCGGTGGCCGCCACCAAGCGGATCATCACCGAGTCACGCGGCTGGAGCCTGGAAGAGCGGTTTGCCAAGCAAATCGAGATCCTGGCGCCGATCTTCATGTCCAACGACGCCAAGGAAGGCGCGGTCGCGTTCGCCGAGAAGCGGCCACCACGCTGGACGGGCAGCTAGGCCGTCAAGGTGTCGGGGATCCCGAGGCACCGATCAGACG
>JAVROG010000205.1:0-15416 GCA_032162865.1 Mycobacterium sp.
ATCCAGCGTGTCACCCAACTCTTCTGCGGTGGCGTGGGCGCCCAGCAGATTGAGCAACGGATGCCGCCCGGCCTGCAGCCGCCGCACCTCGACCTCATGGCGCTCGGCAAGAGCCATCCACTCCCGGCTAGTCAAACCCTCCAGGGTCAAGCCCTGCACACCAGAGACCGCCTCGCGCAACGCATCGTAGGCCGCGACGACCTCCTCCCGCGTACTCGAACCCATATTCGAATACTACGACGGGCCACCGACAAGTTTCGTGTGCGCCGCAAACACGTAAGTGTCAGCGCGACAGAAGATTTCGTCGTCGAGGAGGGAACCTGGCGAGGGCTAAATGCGTCTAATGATGTATACCGGCGCACTGCTCGAAACGTGGTGCCCGCACGGTGATCGGAAGCGGCTCTCCAGGAGGGGATTTGAGCATCCGCGCGGCACCGTGAAGTGTGCAAACGCGCAGGCCATTACGTCAATGGGGACCGGCGGTACGCGCGCCACCAGCGGCAAGGGCGGTGACGCCGGTAACGGCATAAGCAGCGTTGTATCCGGCGGTATCGGCGGACACGGCGGCGCCGGTGGCGCGGCAGGTGCCCTTGGCAAGGGCGGCTTGCACCTTGGCTCCTTCAGCACCGACGGCGTCAACGGCGCCACCGGCAACGCCGGCATGGACGGCGCACACGGTAACCGGCTGACGCGCTGGTCAATCGAGTAGCGGCGCGCCGGGAGTTCTCCGGCTTGGAGCTGCCCAAAAAGATACTTGTGGCCGTGGTGACCGCAGCATTGTGCCGGACCTGCCGAGCGATGTCCCAGGACTTGTCGGGGTCCAGTCCTACACTCGCGGTGCCTTAGAAAACACGCACTTCGGGAGGGGGTCGCCGGATGAGATTCCTGCATACCGCAGATTGGCAGTTGGGCATGACCCGGCACTTCCTGGCCGGCGACGCCCAGCCGCGCTATTCGGCGGCCCGCCGCGACGCGGTCGCCGGTTTGGGCGCGCTGGCCACCGAGGTTGGCGCGGAGTTCGTCGTCGTGGCCGGTGATGTCTTCGAGCACAATCAGCTTGCGCCGCAAGTCATCGGTCAATCCCTGGAGGCCATGCGTGCCATCGGTATTCCGGTGTACCTGCTGCCGGGTAACCACGATCCGCTGGACGCGTCGTCGGTTTACACCGGTCCGCTGTTCACCTCGGAATGCCCCGACAACGTCATCGTGCTCGACCGGGCCGGCGTCCACGAGGTAAGCCCGGGCGTGGAGATTGTCGCGGCGCCCTGGCGGTCAAAGGCGCCCACCACCGACCTGGTCGCCGAGGTGCTGGACGGCTTGTCCGCGGACGACAAAACCCGGGTGCTGGTCGCGCACGGCGGCGTTGACGCCCTCGACCCGGATCGGGACAAACCCTCGCTGATCCGGCTCGCCAATGTCGAAAAAGCATTGTCCGACAAAATGATTCACTATGTCGCCCTGGGCGACAAGCATTCGCGCACCCGGGTCGGCGGCAGCGGTCGGGTCTGGTACTCGGGCTCACCGGAAGTCACCAACTATGACGACGTCGAGGCGGACCCCGGTCATGTCCTGGTCGTCGACATCGACGAAAGCGATTCGCGTCGTCCGGTTGCCGTGGATGCGCGGCATGTCGGCCGGTGGCGCTTTGTCACGCTGCACAACCAGGTCGACACCGGTCGGTGCGTCGCAGATCTGGATCTCAACCTGGACCTGCTCACCGACAAGGATCGCACCGTCGTGCGCCTGGCGCTGACGGGTTCGCTTACCGTCACCGATCGCGCGGCCCTGGACGCCTGCCTGGACAGGTACTCGAGATTGTTTGCCTCACTGAGGCTATGGGAAAGCCACTCCGACTTGGCGGTGGTACCCGTCGATGGCGAATTCGCCGACCTTGGCATCGGCGGATTCGCTGCTGCGGCAGTAGATGAACTGGTCGCGACGGCACGCGCGGGCGACTCAGAGGGCGCCGTCGACGCCCAGGCGGCGCTGGCCCTGTTACTGCGCCTCACCGATCGGGGCGCAGCATGAAACTGCACCGATTGGTCCTGACGAATTATCGCGGCATTGCGCATCGAGAGATCGAATTCCCCGACCAAGGGGTGGTGGTGGTGTGCGGCGCCAACGAGATCGGCAAATCGTCGATGATCGAGGCACTCGACCTCCTGCTGGAATCCAAGGACCGCTCGACGAAGAAGGACGTCAAGCAGGTCAAGCCGACCAACGCCGATGTCGGTTCGGAAGTCAGTGCCGAAATCAGTAGCGGTCCTTATCGTTTCGTTTACCGCAAACGTTTCCACAAGAAGTGTGAGACCGAGTTGACGGTGACCGCACCGCGCCGTGAACAGCTGACCGGCGACGAAGCGCACGAGCGGGTCCGCGCGATGCTGGCCGAGACGGTCGACACCGCGCTGTGGCGCGCCCAGCGGGTGCTGCAAGCCGCGTCGACCGCGGCAGTGGATCTGTCCGGCTGCGACGCGTTGTCACGCGCGCTTGATGTCGCCGCTGGTGACGTCGCGGCGCTGTCCGGCACCGAGCCGTTGCTGATCGAGCGAATCGACACCGAGTGCGCGCGTTACTTTACCCCGACCGGGCGCCCGACCGGGGAGTGGGCTGCCGCGGTCTCGCGGTTGGCCGAGGCGCGAGTCGAGGTGACCGAGTGCATGCAGGCGATGGCCGAGGTCGACGACCGGATCCTCCTGCATGCTGACCTGACGCAGCAGGTAGCTCAATTGGCGCAGCAGTACAGCGCTGCCGGTCCTCGGCTCGCCGCAGCGCAGGCCGCCGCCGACCGCATCACGGCGCTCGCCGACGAGGTGCTGGAGGCCAGGTTGATCGCCGCCGCCGCGGTCGCGACCAGTGCCGCATCGACCACCGCGCACACCGCGCGACTCGACCTGATCACCGAAATCGAAGCTCGTGCAACAGCTATTGCCATCCTGGAAGCCCAAGCGGAAGAGGCCACGGCGCGGCAGGCGACGGCGGTCAAGGAGGGCGCGGTCTGCGATGCCGCGGTCGAGGGCGCCGTCGAAGCCCTCACCACCGCTCAAGGCCGGTCCGACGCTGCGCGCCGCGCCCTCGACCGAGCCTCCGAGCGCGAGGAGGCGGACCGGCTGAGCGCCCGGCTCACCAGGATCGACCAGATCGAGCGCGACCTCGATCGCGTCGGTAAAGAGTTGTCTGGCATCGTGCTGACGGACGAGCAGTTGCGTCGAATCGAACAGGCCGCGGCGAACGTCGATCGCATTGGCGATCAACTGGAGCTGATCTCCGCGGTCGTGGAGTTCACCGCCACTGCCGACATCGACCTTGCCGTCGGCGCCCAACGCGTCTCGCTGACTGCGGGGGACCGTTGGTCGATCACCGCCACTGGTCCCACCGACGTCGAGGTTGCAGGTGTCCTGACGGCTCGGGTCACCCCCGGCACCGCCGCTCTCGATGTTCAAGCGAAGCTTGTTGTGGCACAGCAAGGTCTGGCTGCCACGTTGGAGGCCGGCAACGTTGCCGACGTGGCGACTGCACGATTGGTCGACGAACGCCGACGCGAATTGCAACGCAGTCACGACCAACGGGTGGCGACCCTCGCCGGATTGTGCGGTGACGAACAGGCCGACCGACTCCGCGCGAGGTTGGCGGAGCTGCTTGCCGGTCAGCCGGCGGAGACGAATTTGTTCGCAACCGACACCGCCACCGCCCGGGCTCAACGCGACGAGGCTGAGGCCGGTCGCGCGGCGGCGCAGTCCGAATGTGACATCCGCCGCCAACTCGCTGCTACAGCCGCCCAACGAATAGCCGAAACAACCACCCGGGCAACGGTTTTAAACAACGACGTGGCTACGCAGCGCGCCGGGCTCGATTCGGCGGTGACCCGGTTGGCCGGAGAGCGGGAGTCGGTCACAGACGAGGTCCTCGCGGCCTCGGCCGATACCGAGCGTCGGGTGGCGCAGACCGCGGAAGAACGCGTGACCCATGTGGCCCAGGCGCTGGCCGCCGCCGCGCCGGACACGATAGCCGCCGAACTCAGCGAAGCGACCACAGCGGCCGAAGCACTGCGCGTAGGCCACGACGACGCCGTCGGCGCCTTGCGAGAGGTCAGCATTGAGCTGGCGGTGCTGCGCAGCGAGGGACGAAAAGGCAAGCTCGACGCTGCCGAGATCGAGCTTGAGCACGCCACCAGCGAGCATGCCCGGGTCGGCGGTCGCGCTCGGGCCGCGCAGTTGCTGCGATCAGTGATGGGGCGTCACCGGAACACCACCCGCTTGCGTTACGTCGAGCCCTACCGCGCAGAAATCGAGCGGCTCGGCCGTCCGGTGTTCGGGCCCACCTTCGAGGTCGACATCGACAGCAACCTGTGCATCCTCAGCCGGACGCTCAATGGCATCACCGTCCCGTATGAGTCATTGTCGGGTGGGGCCAAGGAGCAACTGGGCATCTTGGCGCGATTGGCCGGCGCCGCCCTGGTCGCCAAGGAGGACACCGTCCCGGTGGTGATCGACGACGCGCTGGGGTTCACCGACCCGGACCGGCTGGCCAAGATGGGCGAGGTATTCGACACAGTCGGTGGCGACGGGCAGGTGATTGTGCTGACGTGCAGTCCCGCGCGGTATGACGGAATCAACGGCGCGCACCGCATCGATCTCGCCGTTTAGCACTCGGCCGCCGTCTACACTCACCCCAACATGGACACTCAGTGCGACTACGTGGTGGTCGGCACCGGCTCTGCCGGTGCTGTCGTGATCAATCGGCTCAGTGCGGACGCGGCGACCGAGGTAGTGGCCTTGGAAGCGGGTCCCGGTGATACCAATAGGTTCATCGGCATACCGGCGGCATTCTCCAAGCTGTTCCGCACCGAAGTCGACTGGGATTACCTGACCGAACCGCAGCCCGGGCTCGACGGTCGGCAGATCTACTGGCCGCGAGGCAAGGTGCTCGGCGGCTGCTCCTCGATGAACGCAATGATGTGGGTGCGCGGTTTCGGCGCTGACTACGACGAGTGGGCCAAGCTTGCCGACTCGCACTGGTCCGCCGCGGAAATCCTCGAGTACTACCGCCGCATCGAGAACGTCACCGCAGCGTGGCACTTCGTCAGCGGTGACGACAGCGGAGTCACCGGCCCGCTACACATCTCCCGCCAGCGCAGTCCGCGATCCTTGACCGCGGCCTGGCTGGCCGCGGCGCGCGAATGCGGGTATCCAGCGGCGCAGCCGAACGCCCCTGCGCCAGAAGGATTCTGCGAGACAATCGTCACGCAGCGCCGTGGCGCTCGGCACAGCAGCGCCGATGCCTATCTCAAGCCGGCGATGAGTCGGAACAACCTCACCTTGCTCACCGAGGCAACGGCGACTCGAATCGTCTTCGACGGCACCCGGGCAGTCGGCGTGGAATACCAACGTGCCGGTCACACAGCTGTGGTCCACGCACGCCGCGAAGTGGTCTTGTGCGGCGGCGCCGTCAACAGTCCCCAGCTGCTCATGCTCTCCGGCATCGGCGATCGCGACCATCTTGCCGAACACGGCATCGAGACCGCTTACCACGCACCAGAAGTGGGGCAGAATCTGCTCGACCACCTGGTGACACCAGTAGGCTTCGACGTCGACGACGACAGCTTGTTCACCGCCGAAAAGGCGAAGCAACTGATCAACTACCTGCTACGCCGCCGCGGCATGCTCACCTCCAATGTCGGCGAGGCATACGGATTTGTCCGCAGCCGTGCCGATCTCACGTTGCCCGACTTGGAATTGATCTTTGCGCCGGCACCCTTCTACGACGAGGCGCTGGTCCCCGCGGCGGGCCACGGCGTGGTGTTCGGGCCTGTCCTGGTCGCGCCGGAGAGCCGCGGACAGATCACACTGCGGTCCGCCGACCCGCAGGACAAGCCGGTCATCGATCCGCGCTACCTGTCCGATCCCGGTGGCGTGGACCGTGCGGCGATGCTGGCGGGACTGCGAATATGCGCCGAGATCGCCGATGCTCCGTCGCTGCGAGACGTGCTCGGACCTGTCGTGCGACCACGCAACAGCACCAAACTCGACGAAGCCATCCTCGAACTCGCCCTCAACGAGTGCTCGCACACTCTGTATCACCCAATGGGAACCTGCCGGATGGGCAGCGACGAAGCGAGTGTGGTGGATCCGCAGCTACGGGTCCGTGGCGTTGACCGACTGCGTGTTGCCGACGCTTCGGTGATGCCCAGCACGATTCGCGGTCACACGCATGCCCCGTCGGTGCTGATCGGGGAGAAGGCTGCCGATCTGATCCGCGGCTGACGAGACGGCCCGAGCGGTTGGTCACAGCGTTGCTTTTGCGAGAATGCTCCCATGGTTGAGCCGAGCATCTGGATGCAGAAGGCCACGGCCCATCCGGGCCATTCGCACTGGTATGTCGAACGTTTCCGATCCATGGCGCGAGCCGGCGAGGATCTGCTCGGCGAGGCACGACTTGTCGATGCGATGACACCACGCGGTGCCCGCATCCTCGATGCTGGGTGCGGGCCCGGCCGGTTGGGCGGGTATCTGGCCACGGTCGGTCATTTCGTGGTCGGTGTCGACGTCGACCCGGTGCTCATCGAGGCGGCCGAGCAGGACCATCCTGGGCCGCGTTGGCTCGTCGGCGACCTGGCCGAGCTCGACCTGCCCGCGTGCGGCATCACTGAGCCGTTCGACGTAATCGCGTCGGCCGGCAACGTTATGACATTCCTTGCCCCGAGCACCCGCGTCCAGGTACTGCGCCGACTGCGTGCCCACCTCGCCGTCGAGGGACGATTGGTGATTGGCTTCGCCGCCGGTCGCGACTACGAGTTCGCCCATTTTCTGGACGACGCAGCGGCTTCCGGGTTGGCATCCGAGCTGCTGCTGTCCACTTGGGATCTGCGACCGTTCGACGATGATTCCGACTTCCTCGTCGCGCTCTTTCGCCGGGCCTAGGGCCCTCCCGACCGCGAAGCCCGGGCACCGAAGTGCCGAGCGCCGGGGATCTCGGCACAATGGCACCCATGGGCCGCGACCGATGACCATGAACGCCAAACGGCGCCGGGTACACGACAAGCTGGCAAAGCTGCCGGGGGTTCGACCGGTGCGCCGGCCGGTGTCGCCGGGTAGCGGTGACGCTTTTGATCTCTACTACGTACGCACCGGCCGCAAGTCGGCGCACCCCGTGGTGATCATTCCCGGCGGCCCGGGGGTTGCATCGCTGCGCTTGTACCAGGGGTTCCGTCGCCGCGCCGCCGCCGCTGGACTCGACGTCATCATGATCGAGCACCGCGGATTGGGGATGTCGCGCCACGACGATTCCGGCGCTGACCTGCCGCCACAGGCCTTGACCGTCGACCAGGTGGTCGACGACGTGGCTGCAGTGCTCGACGACGCGCACGTGGCTTCGGCAGTTATCTACGGCTCGTCGTACGGCAGCTACATCGCGGCGGGCCTCGGAGTCCGCCACCCCGGCCGGGTGCACGCGATGATCCTCGATTCGCCACTGCTGTCCCGCCATGACATCGAGCTGGTGCGCGATGCGATCCGCGGCGTCCTGCTCAACGGCGACAACCCGCAGACCAAGGCGTTGGCACCTAAGGTTCGTCGGCTCGTCGACGCCGGGGTGATGACCCCGTCGGCGGGCCAGGTTGCGGCGACGGTCTACGGCTACGGCGGGGCAACGATGCTCGAGCACCAGCTCGACCTATTGCTAACCGGGCGAAGAATGCTGTGGCGGACGCTGATTCGGGTCACCACCATGGGAGTGAGTCGCAAGGCGCCGTACCGGTACGAATCCGACCTGGTAAATCGCATTGCCTTCCGCGAACTCGACTACGCCGCCGAACCCGACGGTCTGCCGCTTGATCCGGCCGTGGCAGTACGCGAAACTCTGGACACAGTAACGGCTTTCGAAGCCGAACCCTATGATCTAGTTGCCGAGATGCCGCGCTTCAATTGGCCCACGGTGGTGATTGCCGGCGGCCGCGATCTCGTCACACCACCGGCGGTTGCCGAGCGGGTGGCGTCCTTGCTGCCCAAGTCGACGCTGCTGCGGCTGCCCACGATGGCCCACAGCGCACTGGACTTTCGGGAACCGGCCGCACTGGCTATCGCCGCTGCCGTCTGTCGCGGCGAATTCGACGGCCTGGCCGGCCGGGCAAGCGCTTTGGACGCGCTGCCGGCACGCCTGCCGATGCGTGTGCTGTGGAAGGCGATTGACGTGGCGGCCACCGTCGAGGCGGCCGTGCCCCCACTACGGCACCGGGTCAGCGCATGAAACCGATCGCGGTGTAGTCAAGGTCGGCCAAGCCCCGCGCGCCGAAATTGGCCAGGTCGCTGCGGACCGCGACGGTCCCCACAGATTGGATGAGTGGCAGGCTGAACCCTTCGGCCCAGAGGCGGGTGTCGACGTCATTGGCCAACGCACGGGCCTTGCCGGGATCGAGTTCGCCGAGCGTTTGCTCGATGGCTTCGTCGATCTGCGGACTACCGATCTTGCCGAAGTTGCTGTCTCCGTTGGACGCGTAGATCTGGGTGAGCCCGGACAGCGGGAACGCGTCGCCCTGCCAGCCGAACAGCGCAATGTCGAAGTCGCCGACGTTGACGTAGTCACTGAAAAATCTGCTACCAGATCGCGGTTGAAGCTGTAGCTTGACGCCGATTTCGGCGAGACTGTGCTGAGCGACCTGCGTGAAAACCTTGGCGTTCTGCGATTCATAGAACAGCAGGCGCACCACGAGTTGGCGACCGTCCTTCTCCCGGAACTCGCCATTGCGCTTCCAGCCAAGCGAGTCCAGGTCCCGCTTCGCCTGCTGCGGGTCAAAGGGGATGCTGTTGTCCTGATAGCCCTCTTGCCCAGCGACAAAGATGTGGTTGTTCAATGGCGCCGGGTCACCTGTCAAGCCGTTCAGGGCGACTTTTGCGATCGTCCGCCGGTCGATTCCCCGGCAGATCGCCAGGCGCAGCGGCGACTCGTGAAGCATCGACCCTTTCGCGCCGTTCATGGTGAAGTGAGTCCAGCTCGGTCCCGGTGCTCGCCGGATCGATATGCCCTTGGTGTGCTCGGCGATGACGAGTTGGTCGAGCGACCCGACTCCGGTGGCGTCGATCGCATTGTTCTGCAGTGCCGGCAATGAGGCCGAAGGATCGAGCACCAAGTAGGTGATGGAGTCCAGAAGCGGTCGTCTACCCCACCATTTAGGGTTGCGGGTCAACATGATTCGCTGCTTAGCCCGGTCCAGCTTGGACACAATGAACGGGCCGGCGGAGACACCTGGTGCATCGAGCCAGCCGGTGTTGAATGCTTCTGGGGTGGCGGTCGCGCTGGCCGGCAACAGCATGCCGTTGCCGGCGAACATACCCCGCCACTCGGCGTAGGGCTTGGCGAAGGTCATGACGGCCTGTCGATCATCGACACCGCGGGTCACCGAGGCGACGCGCTCGGCGCCGCTGGTCGACGCGATCTCAAACGCCTTGTCGGCGCCGCTGGTGGCATGGATCTGGCTGGCGATGTCTTGCCACGTGATTGGAGTGCCGTCGGACCATTCCGCTTTGGGGTTGATGGTGTAGGTGACTACTTGCGGGTTGGTCCCGGTGAGTTCGACGCTGGTGAAGTAGTCCGTGTTGACCGTGGTCGAGCCGTCCGCCCCGATTTTGAAGGCGCTCGGCAGGGTGGCTTTGAGCATGTTTGCCGTTTCGGCGCTGTTGCCGTCGATGTTGAGGATGTTGAAGTTGGCCGGTAGGTCGCTTAGCCCGAGCCGTAGGTTGCCGCCCTCACGCAGCGTCGCGGGGTCCTGTGGGTTGAGGTCGCTAGCGGCGCCGATCGCGATGTTTCCGCCGGTCGTTGTTTGGGCGCCGGCCGAGCATCCGGACAACACCAGGGCCGCGACGAGCGTCGTGGCCGCCGCGCGGCCGAGTCGTCGCACCAGGCGGGGCCGGCTAGGCATTGCGCGGCTCCGGTTGCGGTACCGCGCCCAGCAGGCGTCGCGTGTACTCGTGTTGCGGATTGCCGAACACCTCCTGGCTGTCGCCCTGCTCGACCACCGCGCCGCGATACATCACGACCACCTGGTGAGCAAGGTGCTTGACCACTGAAAGATCGTGGGAGACAAACAAATATGACAGGCCGAACCGATCTTGCAGGTCCAGCAGAAGGTTGAGGATTCCGGCCTGAATCGAGACGTCGAGTGCGGACACCGGTTCGTCGAGGGCGAGGATCTTGGGCCGCAAAGCCAAGGCTCGTGCGATGCCGATGCGCTGCTTTTGTCCGCCGGAGAACTCGGCGGGGTAGCGGTCGGCGTCGGCTCGGCGTAGTCCCACAACGCCCAGTAGTTCGGCCACTTTGGCGTTGGTGTCGCTCTTGTTAAAGCCGTTGGCCTGCAACGGTTCGGCGAGCAGTTCGAAAACCGGCAATCGCGGATCCAGTGACGCCACCGGGTCCTGAAACACCACCTGAATATCACGCCGCAACGTTCGTCGACTGGGCTTACTCAGGTTGGCGACGTCCGCACCGAGCACTTCGATCGAACCGGATTGTGGCGCAGTGAGTTCCAAGATCTGGTGCAAGGTGGTCGACTTGCCCGAGCCGGATTCACCTACGATTCCCACAGTTTGACCCTGCTGCAGATCGAAGCTGACGCCGTCCACCGCCCGGACCTCACCGACGGTGCGACGCAGTAGTACGCCTTTGGTCAACGGGTAGGTCTTGACCAGATCACGTACCCGCACCACGACGGTCGATTCGTCGGACACCGCTTCGCCGCGCGCGGTCTCAACGCCGTAGATGTCGGCTGCGCTGCGCCCGTCAACCTGATCGGTGCGAATGCAGGCGGCCCGGTGATCGGTCGCGATTTCGACTAATTCTGGTTCGGCGGCTAGGCATTCGTCGATAGCCAGCGGACAGCGCGGCGCGAACGGGCACCCGGGATCCAGGGCGACCAGCGACGGGGGAGCGCCCGGTATCGGGACCAGTCGGGTGCCCTGGGCGGCGTCCAGGCGGGGGACCGAACCCAGTAGTCCTATGGTGTAAGGCATCTGGCGATCACGGTAGAGATCGCTCACTGAAGCCGATTCGACGACCCGTCCGGCGTACATCACCAGCGCGCGGTCGGCGAACTCCGCTACCACCCCCAGGTCGTGGGTGATGATCAGTACGCCCGCGCCGGTGACGTCGCGAGCCTTCTTGAGCACTTCGAGGATCTGCGCCTGCACGGTCACGTCGAGTGCGGTGGTCGGTTCGTCGCAGATCAACAGGTCGGGATCGTTGGCGATCGCGATGGCAATCACCACGCGTTGCCGTTCGCCGCCGGAAAGCTCGTGCGGGAATGCCCGCGCTCGCTGGTGCGGTTGTGAGATGCCAACCAGCTCAAGCAGTTCGACCGCACGCACCCTGGCCGCCTTTTTGCCGACATCGGCCTGGTGCACGCGAATCGCCTCGGCAATTTGATCGCCGACGGTGTACACCGGGGTCAGCGCGGACATCGGGTCCTGGAACACCGTGCCAATCGATTTGCCGCGGAACCGCGACATCGCACCGTCGTCGAGCCCCAACAGTTCGGTTCCCTGAAGTCGAACTGAGCCGCCCACCTTCGCATAATCCGGCAGCAGGCCCACCACCGCCATTGCCGCCGCGGACTTTCCCGAGCCCGATTCGCCGACCATCGCCACTACTTCACCGGGATTGACGTGATAGCTGATGCCGCGTACCGCCGTCACCGGAGCGCCGTCGGTCGGGAAGGAGACCGCTAAGTCGGTCACCTCGAGCAGCGGACTCATTTGTCACCCCGCCGTAGAGTTCTGGCGCCGGGATCAAACGCGTCCCGTAGTCCATCGCCGGTCAGGTTGGTGCACAACACAATCAGCACCAGCGCTCCGGCCGGGAACAGAAACACCCAGGGGAACGTGGTTGCGGACTGGGTGCCGTCGGCTATCAAGGTGCCCAGCGACACATCCGGGGGTTGGACTCCGAAACCCAGGAAACTTAACCCGGTTTCGGCCATGATGGCCGAGCCGACGTTGATCGTCGCGTCGATGATCAGGATCGACGCCACATTGGGCAGCACGTGCCTGGTGATGATCCGGCGACTGGACACGCCCATATACCTTGCAGCCCGGATGAATTCGAGCTCTCGCAAGCCTTTGGTCAAGCCGCGCACTATGCGGGAGCTGACCATCCAACCGAACACGGCCAGCAGCACGATCAGCGAGGCGATGTTGGCCGAGTTCCTGGTCCGAATCGAGGCAATCGCGATCAGGAGAATGGAGGGCACTACCAGCATCAGGTCGACTACCCACATCAGCGCGGAGTCCCGCAGACCGCCGAAATATCCGGCGATCGATCCGACGGTGGCGGCTATCCCGGTGGAGATCACAGCGACGCTGGCCCCGATCAGCATGGACTTCTGCATGCCGCGCAGGGTCTGGGCCAGCAGGTCCTGGCCCAACCCGTTGGTACCAAGCCAGTGATGGGAGTTCGGCGGCTGCAGTAACGCATTGAAATCGAGATCCTGGTACGAGTAAGGCAGCAACGGTGGCAGCGCATAACAGCCGACGAACAGCAACACCAGGATCACCAGCGCTACCACCGCGGACCGACTACGCAGGAACCGCCGCAGCACCAGGGTGCGACGTGAGGTGAATCCCGCTGTTTCCGTGTCCGCTTTCGCATCGACAAAAGTCATGACACTCGCACCCTCGGGTCGAGCGCGGCGTAGAAAATGTCGGAGAGAAGACCCGCCAACAACACGACAGTCCCTGAGAACAACGTGATGGCGACGACGATGTTGGTGTCCTGTGTAGAGATGCCTCGAATCACCCATTCACCCATGCCGTGCCAGCCAAAGATCTTCTCGACGAAGACGGCTCCTCCGACGAGTCCGGCCACGCTATAAGCGAAGAGGGTCGCCATGGGTATCAGCGCCGTGCGCAGGCCGTGCTTGACCAGGGCACGCCTGCGGGTCAGTCCCTTAGCGCGGGCGGTGCGAATGAAATCCTGCCCCAGTATGTCGAGCATTGCGTTGCGCTGAAAGCGGCTGTACCCGGCGGCAGCCATCAGCGCTAGCGTGAAGGTCGGCAACACCAAGTGCTTCAACCGGTCGCCTAAGGCGGCCCAGGTCCCCCCGTCGACGCCGGGTGCCGTCTCTCCGGTGTAGTCCAACAATTGATATCCCAGTGCCCAATTCACCCGCAGCGCGCTGATGATCAACAGGTAGGAGATGACGAACGACGGCGTGCTCATCACCAGGAATGCGAACACGGTCACCACCCGGTCGCTGAGCCGGTACTGGCGGATGGCGCCCCAGGCCCCGAGCGCCACACCCAACAACGTGCCGACCACGGAGCCGATCACCACCAACCGCAGAGTGACTCCAACCCTGCGTCCCAGTTCGGTCGCCACGGGTTGGCCCGTGATGGTTTTCCCGAAATCGCCCTGTACGGCCTGCGAAACCCAGTGCGCATAACGAATCGGAATGGGCCGGTCCAGCCCCAGATCGTGAGCCTTCGCGTCGATGACGGCCTGGGGCGGCCGGGGACTGCGCTGCATCAGGCTTTCCAGCGGCGAAAACACCACCGCGGCCAGGCAGTAGGTCAGGAACGACGCCAGCGCGAGCAACACGATGTAGTTGAGCAGCCGGCGCGCGAGAAAACGTGTCATGTCCGACCCTCGTGCCGCATTGGGACAGGGTAGCGATCCAGAAGGCAACCTGGCGGTAAGCCATTCCAATCCCGCTGATCTGCACGGGTGTAATCCGGCGGGCCGGTTGTTAAAATCCACGGCGGCATCGATGCTTGTAGCAAACCTGAGGGAGACTTGCGTGACGGTTACCGACGACTACCTGGCCAACAACGCCAACTACGCGAGTGACTTCAACGGGCCACTGCCCTTGCCGCCGAGCAAGAACATCGCGGTGCTGGCGTGCATGGATGCCCGCATCGACGTCTACCGCGTGCTTGGCATCAACGAGGGGGAGTCACACGTCATCCGCAATGCAGGCGGGGTGGTTACCGACGACGCGATCCGGTCGCTGGCAATCAGCCAGCGACTGTTGGGAACTCAGGAGATCATCCTGATTCACCACACCGACTGCGGGATGCTCACCTTCACCGACGACGACTTCAAGCGCAGCATCCAGGAGGAGACCGGGGTCAAGCCGCCGTGGTCGGCCGAGGCTTTCCCTGATCTGGCCGAGGATGTGCGCCAGTCGCTGCGTCGCATCGAGAACAGCCCGTTCGTCACCAAGCATGTGTCGCTGCGCGGGTTCATCTTCGATGTCGCGACCGGCAAGCTCGAAGAGGTCACGCTCTAAATTCAGCCGACCTTGTAGGTTGCGAGGGCTTTGGCCAGCAGCGTGCCCTCGGGGTCGACGATGTCCGCCTCGCAATTCACCAGCGACCGTCCGCGTCGCAGGGCGCGGCCTACGGCGATCACATCGCTGGCCCGTGCCGGCGCCATGTAGTCGATGGTCAGCGACACCGTTACGCCCCGCAGTGAAGGCGGTGCTTCCCGGCCGCACCAGGCCGCCGCCATCACCGCCAGATCGGCGAGGGTCGCGATCGCCCCGCCGTGCACCATGTCGGCCATGGTGGTGTTGGTCGGATCCCATGGCAGCCGTAGCCGTACTTCCTCGTCGCCGAGATCCTCGACGACGATTCCCAGTTTGGCGACGAAAGGCGACTGAGGAAGGAACGCGGCGATGACGTCGCGCCCGCTCGCGGGGGCGGGATCACCCGACGGGTTGGTCATCGGTCCATGCTTACGCGCCGGCGGTCGCCTTTGGAAGAGTCGCGCAGTCCCGGACAGTTCGGACTGGCCCGGACTGGCCCGGAGCAGTGCCCGGACTGGCCCGGACTGGCCCGGACTGGCCCGGACTGCATTGACAGGCTCGGCAACGACTGGTTCCATGTCAGGTAATGACTATAAATATGGTCAACTCTACCAACTTTACCGGAAATGATGCTGATGAGCACTGATCTCCAAGCCGGCCCCGCGGCCGGCCAGTACGAATTGAGCCATCTGCGCTCACTGGAAGCCGAGGCGCTGCACATCATTCGGGAAGTGGCCGCCGAGTTCGAGCGGCCGGTGCTGCTGTTCTCGGGCGGCAAGGACTCGATCGTCATGCTGCATCTTGCGCTCAAGGCCTTTCGTCCCGGGCGGCTGCCGTTTCCGGTGATGCACGTCGATACCGGGCATAACTTCGACGAGGTGCTCGCGACCCGGGACCAACTGGTTGCGGAGTCCGGGGTGCGACTGGTGGTGGCCTCGGTGCAGGACGACATCGACGCCGGGCGGGTCGTCGAGACCATTCCGTCGCGTAATCCGATGCAGACGGTCACGCTGCTGCGTGCGATCGACGAGAACAAGTTCGACGCGGCGTTCGGCGGCGCCCGGCGCGACGAGGAGAAGGCCCGCGCCAAGGAGCGGGTGTTCAGCTTCCGCGACGAGTTCGGCCA
>JAVROG010000206.1:0-3001 GCA_032162865.1 Mycobacterium sp.
CGACTTCGCGTTGTCTGCGCGTTTCCGACGTGGCAGCATTTCCCGGTGTTAGGTGCGTGAACAATTCTCGTGGCGCTGTTAACTTCCCGTTCGGCGGGTATACATGTTGCTACGCGGTTTGCAACCAGAGCGACCGAGGAACCAGGGAGTGATCATGGGTGTCGTCGGAGGGGCAGTCCGTAACGCGGGCAAGACGGTCAATCGCGCGGCGGATGCCGCCACCGCCGCCGCTGGCGCGGTCGGGGGTGCGGCAGTCAACGGAATCGTCGGTGCGGTAACCGGTGCCGCGGAGGGCATCAAGCGCGGAATCAACTCGGGCAGTCATTCGACACCGGCGGCCGCACTCGCAATCGGTGCGCTTGGCGTGGCCGGGCTGATCGAGTGGCCGGTGCTGTTGGCCGTTGGCGGCGGCGCGTTGGTGCTGCACCGACTGAACGGGAAATCCGGGCCGCCGGCGAAAGCCAATCTCAAGCCGGTACCCACCCAGTCGACGCCACCAAAAGCCGCGCCGCGAAAGTCCGCCGCCAAATCGCCCGCCAAGAAGACAGCGGGACGCCGGGCCGGCGCCGCGGGACTGCGCAGCACCAACTGACGCCGGAGCTGACTTACGCCGACGCGTGTTGCGGCCGTCGTGAACTGTGTGCAGACGGGTCAGGGCACAGTGCCCTCCTCGACCGCGGAGCTACCCGGGCCGAAAATCGCGGCGACCTGCGAAGCCTGCGATCGGGCTCCACAATCTCCACGATCCCGACGCGCCACAGAAGCGCATAGAGTTCGAGCAACGGCACGCGCAACACCGAAGCAACGGAGGAAAATATCGGATCGGCCAGGGAGTCGGTCGTCGACATACGTCCGACGGTGACCGGGTCACCCGGCGAGATGGCAAACCCTTCGTTACCGAAAGGCAAATGATGGCGGAAAAGAAAACTCACCGAGCAACGTCTCAGCGCGATGCGGTGGAGAAAATTCGCGAAGGCGAAACCTTCGTGGTGAAGCTGCCACTCGTCGGTCAGACGGAGATTCCGCGGCCCGAACAGCTGGCCTACTACGGCGGTCTGGCGGCCCTGGCCGCCTTGGAGCTCATCGAATGGCCGGTCGCTCTTGTCATCGCGACCGGACACCTGCTGGCCAGCAATCACCACAACCGGCTCCTCGAAGAACTCGGCGAGGCGATGGAAGAGGCCTAGCAGCCGGTTTCGGGGGGAATCCGCTCGTGGACCGTCAGCAACAGACGGTCGAATTGGCTCTGGACGGCAGCTGACATGGGTTCCATGTTGCTGACCTCGTGAATCAGTCGCTTGGCCAACGTGCGTAATTTGACGTTCGTCTCTTGCGAACGCCACTGCAACACCCGGAACGCTTGGTCGCGGCTGAGCCGGTAGACGGCCATCATCACGCCCTTGGCCTGCTCGATAGCCGCGCGGTTCTCGACCAGACCCGGCAGCGCTTCGTCGAGCACTTCTCGACGGCTCTCGTAGCGGGCTTCGTCGAAAGTGCTGGTGAGGTCGATGTAGTAGCCCGCGGTCCCCGACACCGCACCCGCCTCCTCCACGATGCAATCGGCCACGACGATCGCATCGTGCACACCGCCGGCCGTGTCGACAAACCGGTGACGGCTCGAGAAAGACTCCTCGGAATGCAATGCATGCTGAGTAGGTCCCGGACGTGTTCCCGGTCGTCGGGATGCTTGTGGGACATCAGCTCCGTCGTCGGTGGTACGGTCCCGGGTTCGTAACCGTGCATCCGCGCGACCTCGTCGGACCACTCCCAGCGCTCTCCGTCGAACCAGAACCGGAAGCTGCCGACGTTCAGATTCGAGAGAGCGGTGTCCCCGGTCGCGCTGGTCGAGGGCTGCTGCACCACGTCGTCATCCCACTCCGATGAATTCACCGAAAAGCGATCTGCTCATTGGGAGCCGTTTCAGCGGCAAGACCTGGTCTTGTTTTCGCAATCTCGACCACTTCCCCGGCGGGGAGGCGCGGATCGTCCGGGGTGAGGGTAACGTCGCGTGCGGGCTATCTGGCCACACCAATGTAAATACCCGCGGGAGCGCACGCCGAGTGTGCTGAGAGGACGGCTTGGGGCCGTCGACCGTACGAACCTGACCGGGTAATGCCGGCGTAGGGAGATGAGAAATGACCGTAACCGTCGAACCAACCGTGACAACCGGACCCATCTGGGGCAGCAGCAAGGCTTACCGCGAAATAGAGGGGCCACACGGAGCCACACTCCGGGTGCCGCTGCGGCGGGTGAATCTGTCCACCGGAGACCACTTCGACCTCTACGACACCTCGGGTCCCTACACGGATCCGGATGCGACGATCGACCTCACGTCCGGGCTGGCGCCGCGGCCCGGGGTGGTCCGCGACCGCGGCACCCAGCTCCAGCGCGCCCGCGCCGGCGAGATCACCGCGGAGATGGCCTACATCGCCGCCCGTGAGGGCATGCCCGCCGAGCTGGTGCGCGACGAGGTCGCCCGTGGTCGCGCGGTGATCCCGGCCAACCACAACCATCCCGAGATCGAGCCGATGATCATCGGCAAGGCATTCGCGACCAAGGTCAACGCGAACATCGGCAACTCGGCGGTGACGTCATCAATCGCCGAAGAGGTCGACAAGATGGTGTGGGCCACCCGCTGGGGCGCGGACACCATCATGGACCTGTCCACCGGCAAGAACATCCACGAAACCCGCGAGTGGATTCTGCGTAACTCGCCGGTCCCGGTCGGCACCGTGCCGATCTACCAAGCGCTGGAGAAGACCAACGGTGACCCGACCGAGCTGACCTGGGAGCTCTACCGCGACACCGTGATCGAGCAGTGCGAGCAGGGCGTGGACTACATGACCGTGCACGCCGGCGTGCTGCTGCGCTATGTGCCGCTGACCGCCAAGCGGGTCACCGGCATCGTGTCCCGCGGCGGCTCCATCATGGCGGCCTGGTGCCTGGCCCACCATCGGGAGTCGTTCCTGTACACCAACTTTGAAGAACTCTGCGACATCCT
>JAVROG010000207.1:0-12405 GCA_032162865.1 Mycobacterium sp.
TTGTCATCCTGGAACGTTCCGATCGGGTAGGCGGAACCTGGCGCGACACTCAGTATCCGGGTGCCAGCTGTGACGTCCCGTCGCTGCTGTACTCGTACTCGTTCGCCAAGAACCCGAAGTGGTCACGCACGTACTCCCCCGCTCCGGAGATCTACCGGCACCTCGAGGAGATGGCGACCAGATTCGACGTGCGTCGCCATATCCGGTTCGGGCACCAAGTCAGCGGGTTGACGTTCGACGAGGACGCTGGTGTGTGGACCGCAACGACGAAGAATCGCAAGCGCTTTCGTGCCCGCACCGTCGTGCTGGCCTCCGGCCCGCTGTCGGACGCCAGCTTCCCGGACATGCGCGGCCTGGACAGCTTCGAGGGCCACAAGATCCACAGCGCCCGCTGGGATTCCGAGTACGACTTCTCCGGCAAGCGGGTCGCCGTCATCGGCACCGGCGCCAGCGCGATCCAGATCATCCCAGAGCTGGTGAAGAAGGCCGGATTCGTCAAGGTATTTCAGCGCACGCCCGGCTGGGTGTTGCCGCGCCTGGATGTCGCCACCCCGCCCGCTGTGCAGGCGTTGTTCACGAAAGTCCCTGCTACTCAACACCTTGCCCGGCAGGTGTTGTTCTGGGGCCACGAGGCCACCGCGACGGCGATGGTGTGGAACACCCCGCTGACCTCGCTGGTGGCCCGGCTGGGTCAGGCCCACATTCGCGCGCAGGTCAAAGACCCCTGGCTGCGCCGTCAGCTGACGCCGGACTTTGCACCGGGCTGTAAGCGCATGCTGGTCTCCAGCGACTATTACCCGGCCCTGCAGCGTGATAACTGCAAGCTGGTCGACTGGCCGATAGCGACGCTGAGCCCGGTCGGAATCCGCACCAGCGACGGCATCGAACACCACCTCGACTGCATCGTGTTCGCCACCGGTTACGACGTGCACCTCACCGGACCGCCGTTCCCCGTCACCGGCCTCGGTGGTCGGTCGCTGGCCGACGAATGGGCCGGTGGCGGACAGGCCTATAAGAGCATCAATGCGCACGGGTATCCGAACCTGTTCTTCATGACCGGCCCCAATTCCGGGCCTGGCCACAACTCGCTGCTGGTCTACATCGAAGGCCAGCTCGACTACGCGGTGCGCGGCATCACCACCATCCTGGACAACGACCTGCGCTATCTCGATGTGCGCGAAGAGATCCAGAGCCGCCACAACCAGAGCATTCAACGCCGGCTGACCAAGACGACGTGGATGTCTGGCTGCCAAAGCTGGTATCTGACCAAAGACGGATTCAACGCCTCCATGTACCCCGGAACCGCCACCCAGTATCTTCGTCAAATGCGGGACTTTCGGTATCGGCACTACGACGCGGTCGCCTTCGCTGCCCGCGACCGTGTCAGCGCACCGGCCTGATAAGGCGAATCGAATTGACAGCCGACCGATCATCACGACCTGAACCCGGCACCATCGCCAGCGTGCTGCATAACGTACGGCGAGCGCCGCACCGCGTTCGCCGCCAGTCACGCGAGTTTGTCGAGACGGCCGTGACGCAGCTTTTCGATGCGGCTGTCCGCCACCCGCACGGCGCAGCGGCGTCCGGCGAGTACCGGATCGAAGAACTGGCGCGGCTGGCCGGCACCACCACACGCAACATTCGGGTGTACCGCGACCGCGACCTGTTGCCGCCGCCACTGCGAGTCGGACGGATTGCGCTGTTCAACGACACGCACCTGACCCGGCTCCGCCTGATCACCTCGATGCTCGACCGCGGATACACCATCGCCCACGTTCGGGAAATGCTGAGCGCGTGGGAGGAGGGCAAGAATCTGGGTGACGTCCTCGGGCTGGAAACGGCCATTGTGGGCACCTGGACCACCGAAAAATCACAAACCATGTCGCTGGCCGAAGCCCGCCAACTCCTGGACGACACAGGCGCTTTCGATCGACTCGTCAAGCTGCACGTGATCCGGGTGGACGGCGAACGGGCCACCATCACCAGACCGAAACTCATCGAGGCGTTCAACGAAGTCCGCGGCTACGGCGTGGGCATCGACAAGCTCATCGACCTGCACGAGCAGATCCTGCCAAAGATCGACGAGATCAGCGACATGCTGGTCCGGGTCGGCTTCGAACACGTCGCGGACCGGATCAAGCCCGGCGAAGCACTGCCCGCGGACGCCGAAGTTGCCGAGTTGATCACCATGCTGGTCCGCTTTCGCACGCAAGCGGTTGCGACGGTCACCGCCACACTCGCCTCGTCGATCGAGTCGACGATCGAGTCACTGGTCAGCCGGCTGCTGGCGGAATACCTCGAGCATTCGGGCGGGTCAGACGTTCGCCAGGCTCAGTAACGTCCCTTGGTTCTGCCGACAGTTTATTGCCGCTCAACCAGATACGGCGTCAGCGTCGAGAGCTTTTCGCAGGTCTCCTCGAATTCGCGTTCGGGGTCTGAAGCCTCGATGACACCAGCGCCTGCTCGCAGCCAGGTTCGCCCGTCGCGTTCGTAGGCGGCCCGCAGCGCCAGCGCCGCGTCGAGTCCGCCGTCGGCGGTAAACATCACGACAGCTCCCGAGTACAGCCCGCGCGGCCCCTCGTCGAGGCGCAGGATAGCTTCGACGCCGTCCGCCTTCGGGATGCCCGATGCGGTGACCGCGGGGAAGAGCGCCTCCAATGCGTCCATCCGGTTGCTCGACGCATCCAGTCGCCCGGTAACCGTCGAACCGAGGTGCTGCACACTCCCGCGCTCGCGCACCGCCATGAAATCGATGACGGCCGCGGTCCCCGGCTCGGCGATCTCAGCGATCTCGGCGAGCGAGGTACGAACCGAGATAGCATGCTCGACAATCTCTTTGGGATTTGATTCCAGATCTTCGCGGGCCTGTCGGTCACGCACGGGCCCGCGACCCAGCGCGCGGGTTCCGGCCAGCGGCTCGGTGACCACCAAGCCGTTGGGTTGGACCGCCGTGACGAGTTCGGGACTGTAACCGAGCGCGCGAATACCGCCGAGTTGCAGCAAGAATGACCGCACCGGGGTGTTGTGGCGACGGCCCAGCCGGTAAGACGCCGGAAAGTCCAGCGGGAAAGGCACTTCGAGGCAACGGGACAGGATCACTTTGTGGTAGCTGCCCTCGGCGATCTCCCGCACGGCGACCGCCACCCGTTCGCGGTAACCCGACGGGTCTAGCGCGAGCTCGACCGCGCGGGGCTGTGGTATGTCGCCCATCCCGTCCCTGAGCAGCCGCTCTATCACTTCGCGGTCGTAAGTCGTGCCACCGAAAAGGCGAATCTCCCCGTGGGTCACCACGATGCGGGTGCGGGGCCAGAAGACCCGCGCCAGTGGGGTGCGGGGCGCCAGGCGCTGCTGCAGCCCATAGCGGTACACACCGAACTCGAAGGCGACCCAGCCAAATGCCTGATCGGTCTCCAACAACAACCGGTCGACCGCTTCACCCAGAACCGCCGCCGGACGCCCCGACCACTGCTGCCGCCGGGTCACGCCGTCGCGAATGACGCGCAGTTCGTCGCTGTCCAGCTCCACCATCGCCTGCACGCCCGCGGCCAGCACCCACTGCTCGTCGTGCTCGTAGAGCAGGTATTCCTCGCCGAGAGGCTCGGCCAGGACAGCGGCCAGCACGGCTGCGAAATCGGCCGGGTTGATATCCGCGGGACGGGGAAGCGACAGCGAGGCAGTGCTGACCGAACTCGTCTCGACCCCGGCCTCCATCACACAAGTAAATGTAGCCTAACCTACCCACCGGCGCTCGCCCCCCTCGGTGGTCGGAGAACAGCGGCTCGGCCCTCTTCAGTCGCTGACGCGACACGTGATCTCTCAGCAAACTGACAGGTAGTTGGTACGTATCTAACACAGATAGCCCGAGAAACGCCGTGGCCAGCGTATTTGTTGATTTTACTCGTTACGTCGATGTTTCGATCAGGCAAACTCGGCCGCACCCCACAGTTCGATGCACATTCTGAGTGGCGGCTCTTCGAACGCCGCGGTTAGATTCGCAGCGTTGTCTGGGATGTTCGTGGTCGGTGCCCGTGAACGGGGACGGTCAGTGCTTCCAATCGCTGCATGACGCTCGGGAGGTGCCTGAATGCTGCACGAGTTCTGGGATAACTTCACGCACAACCTGTTCAAGCCGCTACTGCTGTTCTTCTACTTCGGATTTCTGATCCCAATCCTGAAGGTGCGCTTCGAGTTTCCCTATGTGATCTACCAGGGCCTGACCATGTACCTGCTGTTGGCCATCGGCTGGCACGGGGGCGAGGAGCTGGCGAAGATCGACTCCGGCATCGGCGTGATCATCGGGTTCATGGTGCTGGGCTTCGTCCTGAACTTCGCCATCGGCGGTCTGGCCTACCTGCTGCTCAGTCGCATCAAGGGACTGCGGCGAGTCGATAGCGCGACGGTCGCGGGATATTACGGGTCGGACTCCGCGGGAACCTTCGCGACCTGCGTGGCAGTGCTGGCTGCCACCAACATCGCGTTCAATGCCTACATGCCGGTGATGCTGGCGGTCATGGAGATTCCGGGCTGCCTGGTTGCGCTGTATCTGGTGGCACGACTGCGACACCGGGGCCTGAACTCGGCGGGATACATGCCTAACGAGGCCGGCTACACCGGGCCACTCAGGGCATCCGTCGGTCCCGGCACCGCGGCGCGGCCTGCTCCCGGCGAAAGCCTCGATCTGGAGTCCCAACGGGTGATCGAGCAGGAGCAGGAGCGCGAGCTCTCGATGGAAAAGCTGGACCATCCCAACTGGGAACCAGACGCATCCCCGCCACGGGCAGTGGGCAAGCGGATGCCCATTCTTTCCCGTGAGCTCTTCCAGGAAGTCTTCCTCAACCCCGGTCTCGTCCTCCTCATCGGCGGCATCATCATCGGCCTCATCAGTGGCTTGCAGGGCCAGAAAGTCGTCGCGGACGACGACAAGTTTTTCGTCCTGGCCTTCCAGGGCGTGCTGTGTCTGTTCCTGCTCGAGATGGGCATGACGGCGGCACGCAAGCTGAAGGACTTGCGCTCGGCGGGCCCCGGATTCATAGTCTTTGGTTTGGTCGCACCCAATGTGTTTGCGACGCTGGGGATTATCGCTGCCTGCGCCTACGCCGCCGCGACCCACACCGACTTCAAGCCCGGGACCTATGTGCTGTTCGCCGTCCTGTGCGGCGCGGCGTCCTACATCGCGGTGCCGGCGGTGCAGCGATTGGCGATACCCGAAGCGAGCCCGACACTGCCGTTGGCCGCCTCACTCGGTTTGACGTTCTCCTACAACGTCACCATCGGCATCCCGCTCTACATCGAGATCGCGCGCGTCTTCGAGCGGTTGTTCGGCGTCTGACCGCGAGGCCGGCCGATCACCCCAGGAGAGTGCGCACGACCCCGTCGGCTAACAGCCGCCCCCGGTCGGTGAGTATCAGCGAGTCGCCGTCGGCGACCAGCAACCCGTCGGCCACCGCCGTCTCGGCGCGCTCGCGTTCGGCGGCATCCAGCCGGACCAGCGGCAACCCCTGGCGCAGCCGGATCTGCAGCATCACTTCCTCGGTGTGCAGGGCGTCCGCCCCGAGCTGCTCGAAGCCGGCCACCGGCAGCGTCGCACCCGCGAGCATGGACCCATAAGTGTTGGGGTGCTTGACGTTCCACCACCGCGTCGTGCCAATGAAGCCGTGCGCACCCGGTCCCGCACCCCACCACTGGCCGCCATCCCAGTAGCCGAGGTTGTGCCTGCAGGCACCGCCCGGCCGCGCCCAGTTGGACACCTCGTACCAGGTCAGCCCGGCCGCCGAAAGACGTTCGTCGACCAACTCATAGCGATGGGCCAGCACGTCGTTGTCGGGGGCGACCAGCTCGCCACGGCGGACCCGCCGGGCCATTGCGGTGCCCTCCTCGACGACCAGCGCGTACGCGGAGACGTGGTCGACGCCGGTCTCAATTGCCACGTCTACGGAGCGCAGCAAATCGTCGTCGGACTCTCCCGGCGTGCCATAGATGAGGTCCAGGCTGACGTGCTCGAAGCCCAGCTCCAGTGCCTCGCGGGCCGCGGCCGCCGGCCGGTTCGGTGTGTGTATCCGGTCCAATACCCCCAGCAGTCGGGGGATGGCCGTTTGCATGCCCAGCGATACCCGGGTGTAACCCGCTTCCCGGATCGCCTCGAAGAACTCCGGCCACGTCGACTCGGGATTGGCCTCGGTGGTGATTTCGACGTCGGGCGCCAGCACGAAATGCTCGCGCACCATGTCCAGCAGTGTCGTCAGGCGCGCACCGCCCAGCAGTGACGGTGTCCCGCCGCCGACGAATACGGTGTTCAACGTTGGTCGGTCCAGCCGCGCGCTCGCCAGCCCCAGTTCGATCCGCAAGGCTGCCATCCAGGCGTCCGGATTGACGCCGCCCAGCTCCACCGGGGTGTAGGTGTTGAAGTCGCAGTAGCCGCAGCGGGTGATGCAGAACGGGACGTGAACGTAGAGACCAAACGGTTGACCAGAAGTTGGCTGCATGGCCGGCAGGTCCACCGGTGCCTCACTAGTTGCCATGCCAAATCTTGGCACGGCAGACCCAATTGGGTGGTTGTCCCAGGCTATTCCCGGTTTTTCCTACCTGAGCACCCAGGTTTGGCGGGTACTTTTAATCACCGTGAGAGCAAATTTGACCTGGTAGCACGGCTGGTGTCGATCCATGGCAGAATGACAGCGTGACTGTCGCCAATTCGAACCAGCGGGTAGCGCTGGTGGCGCGGCGTCATATCGATCTCAAGCGCGTTTGCAGCTGTTGCTGTCTGCCTTGACCTCGTAGATCCAGCCCACCCGTACTTCCCGCTGGTTACCGGATCTGCGCCTGCCGGAAGATAACCGGCGTCGTGCGCGTTCCAGTCCTGGCAACGTTCGTGAAGGAGAATCCCCGCATGACCACAGCCCGTCCCGCCAAGGCGCCTCGCAATGAGGGCCAGTGGGCGCTGGGAAACACCGAGCCGCTCAATCCCAATGAGGAAATGAAGCAGGCCGGTGCCCCGCTTGAGGTCCGGGAGCGCATCGAGAACATCTACGCCAAGGAAGGGTTCGACAGCATCGACAAGGGCGACCTGCGCGGGCGGATGCGCTGGTGGGGCCTCTACACCCAGCGTGAACAGGGCTACGACGGCTCATTCACCGGTGACGACAACATCGAGATGCTCGAGGCCAGGTACTTCATGTTGCGGGTGCGCTGCGACGGCGGCGCGCTCTCGGCGACCGCGCTGCGCACCTTGGGGACGATTTCGACGGAGTTCGCCAGGGACACCGCCGATATCTCCGACCGGGAGAACGTCCAGTACCACTGGATTGAAGTGGAAGACATGCCGGAAATCTGGCGACGGCTGGATGAGGTCGGTCTGCAGACGGCCGAGGCGTGCGGTGACTGCCCCCGCGTGGTGCTCGGCTCGCCGCTGGCCGGTGAGTCCCTCGACGAGGTAATCGACCCGACCTGGGCGATCGACGAGATCGTGCGCCGTTACATCGGCCAGCCCGAATTCGCCGACCTGCCACGTAAGTACAAGACCGCCATCTCCGGCCTGCAGGACGTCGTGCACGAGGTCAACGACATCGCCTTTATCGGCATGAACCACCCCGAGCACGGACCCGGCCTGGACCTGTGGGTAGGTGGAGGGCTCTCGACCACGCCGATGCTGGGCCAGCGGGTGGGCGCCTGGGTTCCGCTGCAAGAGGTGCCCGAGGTGTGGGCGGCGGTGACCTCGATATTCCGCGACTACGGCTACCGGCGGCTGCGGGCCAAGGCGCGGCTGAAGTTCCTGATCAAGGACTGGGGCATAGAGAAATTCCGCCAGGTTCTCGAGACCGAGTACCTCAAGCGTCCCCTCATCGACGGGCCGGCACCTGAGCCACTCAAGCATCCGCTCGACCACATCGGAGTGCAGCGCATCAAGAACGGACTCAACGCCGTCGGGGTCGCTCCGATCGCCGGCCGGGTGTCCGGCACGATACTCACGGCGGTGGCGGATCTGGCTGAGCAGGCCGGCTCCGACCGGATCCGGTTCACCCCGTACCAGAAGCTGGTCATCCTCGACATCCCGGACGACAAGCTGCATGATCTGATCGCCGGCCTGGATAGGCTCGGTTTGCAGTCGCAGCCTTCGCATTGGCGGCGAAACCTGATGGCGTGCACCGGGATCGAATTCTGCAAGCTGTCGTTCGCCGAAACCCGGGTGCGAGCACAGTCTTTGGTGCCAGAGCTGGAAAGCCGGCTCGAAGACATCAACTCACGGCTCGACGTGCCAATCACGATCAATATCAACGGCTGCCCCAACTCGTGCGCCCGAATCCAGATCGCCGACATCGGGTTCAAGGGTCAGATGGTCGATGACGGCGATGGCGGCTCGGTCGAGGGTTTCCAGGTTCATCTGGGTGGCAGCCTTGGCCTGGACAGCGGGTTCGGGCGGAAACTGCGTCAGCATAAGGTCACCAGCGACGAGCTGGGGGACTACATCGACCGGGTGACGCGCAACTTCCTCAAGCACCGCAACAACGGTGAACGCTTCGCGCAGTGGGCTATTCGGGCTGAGGAGGACGACTTGCGATGAGCCAGGCGACCAAGCTGACCGAGCAAGAGCTGCGGGAGTTCGCAGCCCGCGGCGCGGCGGAATTGCACGGAGCCAGCGCCACCGAACTGCTGCAGTGGACCGAAGAGCACTTTGGCGGGGTCAACGGTCCTCGCGGCGGAGCGACGTGCAATTACGTAGTGGCCTCCAACATGCAAGACGCCGTATTGGTGGATCTTGCCGCCAAGGTGCGCCCGGGAGTACCGGTGATGTTTCTGGACACCGGTTACCACTTCGTCGAAACCATCGGCACCCGCGATGCGATCGAATCCGTCTACGACATCCGGGTGGTCAACGTCAACCCGGAACAAACTGTCGCAGAGCAGGACAAATTGCTGGGCAAGGACCTGTTCGCCCGTGATCCCGCAGAGTGCTGCCGGCTACGCAAGGTCGTTCCGCTGGGCAAGGCGCTGCGCGGATATTCGGCCTGGGTGACCGGGCTGCGCCGAGTGGACGCACCCACCCGCGCCAACGCCGCGCTGATCAGCTTCGACGAGGCGTTCAAGCTGGTGAAGATCAACCCGCTGGCGGCATGGTCGGACCAGGATATGGACGACTACATCGCCGAGCACGACGCCTTGGTCAATCCCCTTGTCTACGAAGGCTATCCGTCAATCGGCTGCGCCCCGTGCACGGCCAAGCCGATCGAGGGCGCCGACCCGCGCAGCGGGCGCTGGCAGGGCATGGCCAAGACCGAGTGCGGGCTGCACGCGTCGTGACCACTCTAGTGTTGACCGCGCACGGCAGTGCGGATCCACGGTCGGCGGCCAACGCTCGCGACGTCGTGCGCCGGGTGGCGCACTTGCGTCCCGGTCTCGATGTGCGAGTTGCGTTCTGCGAGCACAACTCACCAGGACTGGTCGAGGTGTTGAGCGACTGTCCGGGCGAGGCCGTCGTGACTCCCCTACTGCTGGCCGACGCGTACCACGCTCGCATCGACATCCCCCGTCAGATCGCCGGCTGCAACGCCAGCGATCGGGTGCTACAAGCCGATGTGCTCGGCGAGGACGACCGCCTGGTGTCAGTGCTGCGTCAGCGGGTCGCTGAGTCGAGGGTTTCCCGGCTCGACGACACCGTCGGCGTACTCGTGGTGGCGATCGGCTCATCTAACCCGGCGGCTAACGCGCGCACCGCCGAGGTGGCGCCCAAAATGGCGACCGGAACCCAATGGGCCGCTGCTGCAACGGCTTTCGCCACCCGCCCGGAACGTTCCCTGGCAGAGGCAGTGAAACGGTTGCGGCACAAGGGCGCTCAGCGAGTGGTCATCGCGCCGTGGTTCCTGGCGCCGGGCCGCATCCCGGACCGAGTCGAGCGATTCGCGCGCGACGCCGGCATCGCGATGGCAGCACCGTTGGGCGCTCACCGACTGGTCGCCGAGACGGTGTTGGACCGCTTTGATCAGGCAATGGCTGAGCGCATAGCGGCATGACCTCGGCGGCGCGCGTCGGGTTATCCACAGTCGCGTTTTTGTCCACAGCGGTGGCCGTTGCGCCGACCTGGCATCCCGGCGGGCGATAAAATTCGAACATGGGTTCGATCACGGCGGGGGTGGACGTGGAGGCGCGCTTGGACGCGCTGCATGCCGCGGTGGCCGGAATGCGCGAACTCAACCACGCCGCCCTGGACCCTGTGGTGCGCTGCCAGACGCTGGAGTCCCTGGAAACCGCGAAACGCCTGCAGGCGGTGCTCAGCCACGACATCATCCACAGCCTGACCTTCGAGGACCCCGCCCACATCGGCGGGCCGGTCCACCAGGTCGTCGCCGACTGGTGCCGCATCACCCCCACCGAAGCGCGCCGCCGCGTCAAAGACGCCGCCCAATTGTGCCCGCGGGTCACCTTCACCGGCCAAGAACTGCCCCCCGAGCTGCCCGCCACCGCCCGGCACTGGCGCGAAGGCCTGCTCGACGCCGCCCACCTGCGCATCATCCAAACCTTCGTCCGCGACCTGCCCACCGACACCCCCACGGCCATCGTCGAGCACGCCGAACAACTGCTGGCCCGCCACGCCACCCAACTGCGCCCCGACCAACTCGACAAAGCCGCCCAACGCGCCGCGGTCCTGATCAACCCCGACGGCACCTTCTCCGACGCCGACCGCGCCCGCCAACGCGGCTTCACCTGGAGCGGCCAACGCACCGACGGCATGAGCGTCGGCACCGTGATCGCCACCCCCGAACTGCGCGCCCACATCGACGCCTGGCTGGCCAAATTCGCCGCACCCGGCATGTGCAACCCCGCCGACGACAAGCCCTGCATCGACGGCGAGCCCACCGACGAAGCCGCCCGCACCGACACCCGCACCCCCGCCCAACGCCAACACGACGCGCTGAACGCCCTGGTCCGCGGCCAACTCGGCGACCCCACCCTCGGCCACCACAACGGCCTACCCGTCACCGTCGTCGTCTCCACCACCCTGCAAGAACTCACCACCGCCGCCGGCCACGCCGTCACCGGCAGCGGCACCGTACTACCCATGCGTGACCTCATCCGCATGGCCAGCCGCGGCGCCTACCACTACCTCGCGGTATTCGACGAGCACTCCCTCCGACCGCTGTATCTAGGCCGCAGCCGGCGCATCGCCACCCCCGACCAACGCCTGGTCCTGTATGCCGCAGAACGCGGCTGCACCCACCCCGGCTGCGACGTGCCGGCCGCCCGCTGCGAGGTCCACCACACCCACGAGTGGGCAAACGGCGGCCACACCGACATCGACAAACTCACCCTGGCCTGCAGCCCCCACCACAAACTCGCCGGAAACGGCTGGACCACAACCAAACTCCCCAACCACCGCACCGCCTGGAAACCACCACCACGCCTCGACCGCGGCCGCCCCCGCACCAACAACTACCACCACCCCGAACGCCTCCTCGAGAGCGAAGAGGAGCCGTAGGCGCTACGCCGACGTCAGCGACTCCTCGTCGTCGTTGTCTGCGGATGCGAGAGGCAGCTGGGCGATGGGTGGTATCCGAGTGGCACGAACGTAGACGGTGTCACCCTCCTTCAGGGCCAACGCCTCGGCATCACCGCGGGTGATCTGTGCGGTGAACGGACTCCCGGAGGGGGCGGCGCTCAATTCGACCCGGACCTCGAACCCCAGAGTTACAACCCGGTCCACCGTGGCACGCACGACGCCAATCGATTCCGCGGTACCGTCGCCGCCGGCCACCGCCATGTCCGGTTTGCGGCCCACGCGGATGTCGTGCGGCCGGACCAGGGCGCCATTCAACGAGGACACCGCGCCTAGGAACGACATCACGAACGCGTTCTCGGGAGTGTCGTACACGTCAGTCGGGGAACCGACCTGTTCGATGCGGCCCCTGTTGAGCACAGCAATCCGGTCTGCCACGTCCAGCGCCTCGGCCTGGTCATGGGTGACCAGCACCGTGGTGACATGCACCTCGTCATGCAGGCGCCGCAACCAGGCCCGCAGATCCTCGCGAACCTTGGCATCCAGCGCGCCGAACGGCTCGTCGAGCAGCAGCACCTCCGGGTCGACCGCCAGCGCCCTGGCCAGCGCCATGCGCTGACGTTGACCGCCGGAGAGCTGATTGGGATAGCGGTTCTGGAAACCGCTCAGGCCCACCACCTCCAGCAGGTAGTCGACCTTCTCGGTGATCTCGGCCTTGGGTCGCTTGCGGATCTTCAATCCGAACGCGATGTTATCGCGCACCGTCAGGTGCTTGAACGCGGCGTAGTGCTGGAACACGAAACCTATGCCCCGCTTCTGCGGCGGCACTCGGGTGACGTCGCGGCCCTCGATTCTGATCACGCCGCTGTCGGGCTTGTCGAGGCCGGCGATCGTGCGCAGCAGCGTCGACTTGCCCGAGC
>JAVROG010000208.1:0-13800 GCA_032162865.1 Mycobacterium sp.
AAGCTCGAGCCAGAGCGCAACGTCTCCAGTGCCGGAGAGCATCACGACCAACCCCTGTGTCTTGCCATCGGCGCCTGGCCACGCGACCGTCTTCGCGGTCAGCGGCAACTGGTGTCGGGCATCTTGGAAAGTGTCACGCAACCGGGGATCCATAGTGCGCCAGCTTGATTCGGGTGGATCGCCTGCCACCACAACGGTCGGCTCACCTTCAGCGGGTGGCCACATTACCGCGACCACCCGATGTACGTCGAGCGCAGTTCGGCACTCGTCGAGGGTGATCGCCAATACCTCGGCCACATTTTTGGCCACACTGACCGACGTGGCCAATCGCATGACAGCGCTTTCCCGGGCCGCGAAGGCCCGTTGCGCCGTCACGTCGCGAACGGTGCCGACGTACACCTCGTGCTCGCCGCTTTGTCCTCGAACCGCGTTGATACTCACCGCCGCCCAGGCGAGGTGCCCGTCCTTATGGCGAACGGGTGTCTCGTACTGGGCACTGCCTTCGGCACGGACCCCCACTTGATGCTGGGCTGCGGTTGTCTTGTCGACCAGCCAGGGGTGAGGCCACCGGTACGGCAGGCCCTCCGGCGGATAACCGAGAATCTCAGCGAAAGCGTCGTTCATCTCGATCACCGCACCGTCTTGATCGGCGACGAAGAACCCTTCCTGCAAGGAATTCACCAGTGCGCTGCGGAACTTGTCACGATCGGCGAGGTCCTCGGCGCGGGCCCTCTCCTTCGCGAATCGTCTGGTGCCGTCCAGGAATCCGCGAGTTGCAACGTCAAGTGCGGCGAGAGTCTGCAGCAGGAACTCCAGCGCGGTAGCGCCATCGACGCCGGACTTCTTGGACAGCTCGTCGACCTGCCGGAAATGGTTCTCGATGATGTCGAGCATGCTGATTTCTTCTTGCAGGGCGCGTCGTCCGAGGTCGTATCCGACGGCCAGGCTGTCCTCATCGCGAGTGTCGATGTAGCTGTGTAGCGCGGCGACGTACTGGTCGTGAAAGTCGGCGGTATAGGTCATGTAGAGATTCCTCGGTGCCGTGCGGCAAGGACCGTCGCGTCGTCTGATTCCTTGGCGTGCTTGGTCAGTATCTGCTCGGCAATATCGCACGCGGAAGCGGCGAAGTCGATTTGGTCCAGGTGATCTTCGGCGATGCCGTCGCTGGTGATCACGAGCAGATCGCCAGTGCGCATCGAAACCACTTGTGCCGGACTGATTTCCGGGATTCGGTAGCCGACGATGCCACCGACCAGCCGAGCGCTGGACCGGACTTGAATGCCGCTTACACTCTTGGCGACCAAATAGGCGCTGACGTTGCCGATGCCGGTCCAGCTCAGCTGGCTGGTCTGGAAATCGATCCGCGCCAATGTCATCGCCGCACCTCTGGTGCCTTCCAGCAGGCGGTGGCAGAGCTGAATCAACACCTCGAGACGTTGCTGCCGGGCGCCGTTGAGCGCATCGACGGCCGCCAGCGCGGCGCTCGCGGCGGCAGGCCCGTGGCCGAGGCCGTCCAGGACGCCGAACAAAGCGGTTTCACCGTCGATGTCGACCGCGATGGCCTGGTCGCCGCAGAGTTGCTCGCCCGGTCGTGGGCGACTTACCGTGGCCCATTCAATCGGCCCGAATCGACCCGCGGATCGTGATCGGTCAGGCACGGGCCGGGACCCATTTCCACATCTCGATGACCGTTCCGCGGCCGAGCGCGGATTCCACGATCAAACGATCCATCAGCCGGCGGGCGCCCGGCAAACCCATGCCGAGACCCCGTCCGGTGGTATAGCCGTCTTCCATGGCGCGGTCGATGTCGGCGATACCGGGACCGTCGTCCTCGGCGCGAACCACCAGCGCCTTTCGGCCCTCGCGCTCGGCAACGCCGACACGCACCTCGCCCCGACCGGCGTAGCTGGTGATGTTGCGCGCGATTTCAGAGATCGCGGTGGAAACCATGGTGACGTCGGTCAGCGAGAATCCGAGATCGAGGGCGAGTTGATGGCCGGCCTTGCGGGCGGCGACGATGTCGTCAGAGTTGTTGATCGCGACCACGGCCTCACCCGCCACCGTCGCGCCCGATCGTCGACTTACTTAGGCCCATCTTCTTATGCAGCACCGCGATGCCCTCTTCGAGGTCAAGGGCGGTGCTCATGTCGTCGAACGCCAGTCCCAGCTGCACCATCGCGAAAGCCACCTCTGGCTGCAGACCCACGATCACGGTGGTCGCTCCGCGCAACCGGGTCATGTGCGCAATCGTCCGCAGCGACCGGGCCGCGAAAGAATCCATCACATCGATCGCGGTGACGTCCACGACAATTCCCTGGGCGCGGAACCGGCTCACCTTCTCCATCAGGTCTTCACGCAGCCGCTCGGTATCCGAGTCGGTGAGGGCGGCCTGGACAGTCGCAATCAAGATCGCGCCCTGTTTCAAGATCGGTACTGGCATGGCCTGCTCGCGGTAGTTGTCCTTAGTTTGTGGACCCGGTCACTCGCCGGTGCGGGTGACTTCGTAACCCAGCAGGCGTTCGGCTTCCTCGATACCACCTTGGAGGTCGCCGACGGCGTTCATCTTTGACAGGTCCAAGCCGATCGTGACCAAAGTCAGGGCGATCTCAGAGGAAAGTCCGGTGATGATGACGCTCGCGCCCATCAGACCAGACGCGTCGACCGTCTGCACCAGGTGGTTGGCGACCGTGGAGTCGATGGTGGGCACACCCGTGATGTCGATGACGACGACCTTGGCGCGATTGGCCCGGATAGCTCTCAGGAGTTGCTCGGTGACCTGCCGGGCGCGCTGACTGTCGAGCACACCGATGATCGGCAGAATCAGCAATTGCTCGCGCACCTGCAACACGGGGGTCGACAGCTCGCGGATCGCCTCCTGCTGCTGGCGGATGATGCGCTCGCGTTCCTGGACGAAGCTGACGCCCACGGTATTGGCGATGCGGTTGGCCGCTGGTTCGTAGGCGTCCAGAACCCGGTTGAGCATGTCGAATTCGGTTTGGTACTTCTCGAATAGCGAGCGCGCCAGCACGTCACGCAGCAGCAGCACGATGCCGAGCACCTCGTCGGTTTCCACCCCACGCGGGATGATGCGCTCGGAAAGGTCGCGTGCATAGTCCTGCAGCGCCTCGACGCTACCGGTCTCGAGCACCTCGACGTAGTTGTCGTACACGGCGGTCGCCTCGGAGAAAATCTCCTCGGGAGTCATAGCGGTGAGCAACTCCGCTTCGGTGATTCTGCGGGCCCATTCTTCGCGGAGCGCTGTTCGATTCCGCCGCAGGTGCTGAACTAGTTGCGGCAGCAAACCTTCGCTGGAAACGCCGGTGCCGGTGTTGCTGGAATCGGTCGGTGAATCTGACATGCGCCCCTCCAAGCCCTCCATGGCCTTCCAAGTGCGCGTCGCGCTCGGCAGGGCACAGGTTCTATGGGGGAGAGTAGCTTGGGCGGTGGCGTGAGGCGTGTTGAGGTCTTCTTCTTCTCGCAGTACGCACGGCAGGTTAGGCTGGCGGCACACTTAAGGCCCAGACAAAAGGATCTCCATTGTCAGCTCCTGATTCGATCACCGCCACGGTCGCAGACCATGACGGGGTCGTCGTGCTTAGCATCGGCGGCGAAATCGACTTGGTCACCGCGCCGGCTCTTGAAGAAGCCATCGGGGGAGTGGTGGTAGACAATCCGGCGGCGCTGATTATCGACTTGTCCGGGGTGGAGTTCCTGGGCTCGGTGGGGTTGAAGATCCTGGCGGCGACCTACGAGAAATTGGGCGACAAAGCGGAATTCGGGGTGGTGGCGCGGGGGCCGGCGACCAGGCGGCCGATTCACCTGACTGGGCTGGACAAGACCTTCCCGCTGTATCCGACGCTGGACGACGCTGTGACCGGTGCGCGGGAGGGCAAACTCAGTCGTTGAGCGTTGTCAGGGCTGGGCTAGGTCTGGGGCACCGCCGCCCAGAGATAACGGTTTAGTCACGAACCAAGATCACGATCTCTTAAGAATCTGCCGTTCTTTCTGAGAATTCTCATCATTCGGTCGGTGCATAGAGTTATTTGCTTAGCTAAATATGCAACTTGAGTTGCTTGCGTCACTCATTTACCAGCTCGCCTCCGCTGCGGGTGTTCGTTGTGCGCGAACAAGATCAGACCGCCGTTTTCGCCTCGGCTACTTTGGATTTCGGGGCTTCGGGAAGCCTCAGCGATCGGTTCACTCATTCGGAGGAACAATCATCATGAAATTCAGCAGTATTGTCGCTCGCCGGCGAATGGCCGGCACCAGTGCCGGTTGTCTGGTCGGGGGAATTGCAATCGGTATCATCGGCGCGCCGTCGGCTGCGGCAGCACCAGACTGCAGCCCGGAAGGTGTCAACGCCACCGTTTCGTCCGTGACCGGTGCGGCGCAGCAGTATCTTGCCGCCCACCCCGGCGCCAACCAAGTGGTCTCGTCCGCGTATGGACAGCCGCGTGGCGAAGCCGCGTCCAACATTCGGGGTTACTTCACCGCGCATTCCAACGAGTACTACGACCTGCGCGGAATTCTGGCGCCGATCGGCGACACCGAGCGCCAGTGCAACGTCACGGCGCTGCCGCCGAATCTGGAATCGGCCTACCACGAGTTCATGGCTGGCTAATAATTTGTCAGGACCTGACGACCCGCCACAACGATGTGGCGGGTCGTTGGCATTCAGGGCAACCCGCACCACCGTCCCGGGTGAATGCGATGATCACCGCATGGATGTCGATCATCCGGAACGAGATCAGCAGTGGGATCGCCGCGAGCGCGGGGAGACCAGTCTCGAGCGGCTCGACCGAAATTGGAACAGCCTGCTGCAGGAACTGCGGGTGGTGCAGACGGGCGTGCAACTCCTGACTGGATTTCTGATGACCTTGCCGTTTCAAGCCCGCTTCGACGTCCTCGGTGACGATATGCGAGCGATGTATTTGGCGACGGTGGGTTGTTCGTTGGCCGCCACAGTGTTTTTGATCGCTCCGGTCGGTTTGCACCGGTTGCTGTTCAGACGGCATCGGCTGTCGGTGTTGGTGTCTGCGGCCCACCGGTGTGCCTATGCGGGGCTGTTTCTGCTGGGCCTGGCGTTGACCGGGGTGACGGTGATCATCTTCGACTCGGTGGCCGGAAGCGCCGCCGGGATCATCGCCGGTGCATGTGCGTTGGCGCTCTTTGCCGTCTCCTGGCTGTTGGTCCCGCTCTTGCTGCGCAGCCGGGATGTGCCAGAGGTGTAACGGCTGGCCGCCCGGGCAATTCAGCATCCAGCCGACTCGAGTCGGGGACAGCGGAGGACTGAGATGCGGCTGCGCCGCAGTGTGCTGAGCAAGCCTGGGATCGGGCGCAAGCGCCGAGGCAAGGGTTTCGCGTACTACGGCCCGGACGGTGACCTGCTGACCGACGAGGACACCGTGCAGCGGATCAAGGATCTGGTGATCCCGCCAGCGTGGAAGAACGTATGGATCTCGCCGTTTGCCAACGGCCACATTCAGGCCGTGGGCACCGACGCGGCGGGGCGCCGCCAGTATCTGTACCACCAGAACTGGCAGCAGGAGCGTGCCGAAGAGAAGTTCGATCGCGTGCTGGACCTGTCCAAAGGTTTGCCCGCCTATCGCGAGCGGATCGCGCATGACCTCGCGGGACGAGGGCTGACGCGCAAACGGGTGTTGGCACTGGGCCTCCATTTAGTCGACCTCGGCTATTTCCGCGCCGGCGGCGAGCAGTACGTCGAGGAAAACGAGTCATACGGGCTTGCCACCCTGCTGTGTGAGCACGTGACGGTGCGCCGAGATGCGGTGGCATTCGACTACCCGGCCAAGAGCGGGGTGCGACGCACGTACGAGATCGCGGATCCCGAAGTTGTCCGGGCGGTGCGGGCACTGGTGCGCAGAACCGACCACAGCGAGCGACTGTTGATGTGCCGCAACGCCTCTGGTTGGGTCGAGGTTCGAGCCGACGATCTCAATACGCGGTTCAAGGAACTAGTCGGCAATGAGTACAGCGTAAAAGACCTGCGGACGTGGCACGGCACCGTGTTGGGCGCTGTCGCCTTCGCCGATGCGGATCCGGCGGTATCGCAGCGGGTGGCCAAACGAGTCGAGGCGGCGGTAATGCGGGAGGTCGCCGAGGAGCTGGGCAATACCCCGGCGGTGGCACGCGGTTCTTACGTGGACCCCCGGGTGGTCGGCGGTTACCGGCAGGGCCTGACGATCGCGGCCGCGGCGCGGCGAGCCGAACGTAGCCCCCGCCCGCAAGCACAGCTGATTCTGGAGAAGGCTACCCGCGCGCTGATCCACCGCGTCGCTAAAAGCGGCGACGTACTGGGGTCATCGGCGCTGGCCAAGACCGCGTGAGCGGCTGACAAGCGGGCTGAAGCCGCTGTTGCGGTCCGTGGCCTTATTGTCCGGAATGCGAATCTGGTCTGCGCCAAAACGGGCTGCCGGACGGGCAAGTCGGAATACCATGGTGCCGATGTGTGCTGATTCGCGGCGGAAAAGGGGCCGCCGGTGGCCCTCGGTGGGGAGATTCCGCTACCTGATCCGTGAGGACCGGTGGGAGTGGTCAGACGAGGTCGCCCGCATGCACGGCTATGAACCGGGCACCGTGACGCCGACCAGTCAATTGCTGCTCAAACACAAACATCCTGACGACAAACCGACAGTGGCAGAGGTGATCGAGCAGGTGTTTCGACACGGCGCCGTATTCAGCAGCCGGCACCGGATCATCGACACCCGCGGCGACGAGCACGTCGTGGTCGTCATCGCGGACCGGGTCTCCGGGCCGGACGGACGGCTGGCAGGTATCGGCGGGTTCTACGTCGATATCACCGAGCAGTTCGATGCCGACCTGCAAAGACACCTGAGCGACGCGCTGTCAGCCGTCGATTCGCGACGGGCCGTGATCAATCAAGCCATGGGCGTTCTGATGCTGCGGTATGGAGTCGGCGCTGAATCGGCGTTCGACCTACTGGTGAAGCTGTCCCAGGAATCAAATGTCAAGCTTCGAACCATCGCCGAGGGCGTCGTCGCCGAGATCGCCGCGCCCGACGTCTGCCCCGACAACGCAGCGGACAGGGTCGACCGCCTGCTTCGAACGCCTTGGGGCGGGCCTTAACTCACTGCTGGAGTGTGGTGTGCGGGCTTTGCCCATAGGTCAGGCGGTAGAGCGCTGCGAACCGGCCGGTATGGGCGAAGCCCCAACGTTGGGCTACTTCGCTGACGGTGTTATTGGATCGATCGCTGTTGGTCAGGTCCTGATGGGCATGATGTAACCGCACGCGCCGCAAAAACTCGGTGGGTGTGGTGTCCAAGTGCTGACGAAACAGATATTGCACCGCTCTTGGCGTGAGACGCACCGCGGTGGCGACATCGTTGACGCCGATGCCGTGTCCGGCGTGTCGACGAATGAATGAGACTGCACTTTTCAAGACCGGTGGGACTGACGGGCTGTTCAGCAGTGCGTGATCGGCATTGACGTTGGACGAGAAACATTCGAGCGCAGCGGCACCCAGTAGGTGCCCTGCCGCGGCGACCACCAATGGGTGTTGCGCAGTATCTGCCGAATCGAAACTGGCGACCACATAATCCAGCGCCCGAAGCCACGCGCGTGCGACGTGGTCGGAGCGAGGCTGGCAGCCCAGGAACTGAATCTGTTGCGGTAGCGGCCCGTTGATGGCGGCAGCGACCTTACTCAACAGGCGCACATCCATGCTCACCACGTGGAAGCGCGCGTTGTCGGCGCGCAGTACGCACGGCAGGTCCGCCGCGACGACCACTGCGGTGTGCAATCTGAAGCCGCCGTCTCCGGCCGCGGTCAACAGGCCCGCTCGCGGCTGAATCACCAAAACCGATCCAGCTGGCCGGATTTCGCAGCCTATCCGGCCTTTCACCACCAACTCATCGACCGTGACCGAATCCGCCTCGAAGCGCCGGTGCGTGATAGCCGAACCATTGGTGAGACTGCTGATGCGCCAGCCCGGCGTGTAGGCGCTCTCGAAGAAGCGCTTTGCGGCTTCGGAATCGGTGGTGTGGAACTGCCCGCGCCGGAGGGCGCATGCTGGGAGCGTCTCCGCTGGCCGGTCGGTGACCTTCTCGTCGTTTTCGCTCATCGCGTTGATCACGGTGGTCACGGTGCTCCGTCCTAAGCGATAGCGCTGTTTTTGAGGCGAGCTGCCGTGCGGCGTCTTTGCGGCAGTTGCGGCCAGCACGTCTGCTGATAGATGTTCAGCGCGTCCAGTGCGATTCGGTCCCAGGTGAACCGAGACAATGCCCGGCACCGACCGGCTGATCCCATACTGTGGCGCAGAAAGTGCTCTGTTTGAAGCGTTTTCAGTGCGCTGGCCAATTCGTGCGGGTTGGTCGGTGACACGAGTAGTCCGGTGACGCCGTGGATCACCAAGTCGGTCAGTGCCCCTGCGGCCACCCCCACCACGGCCACGCCGGAGGCCATCGCTTGTAACGCCGTGGTCGCCTGCGGCACCTGTCTCGACGTGCAGGCCACCACATCAGCAGAGCGCAGCAATGACGGAAGTTCTTCGGGTACTACGTTACTCACGATGCGGACCCGATCACTGACCCCGGCCCTGGCGGCCAGGCGTCGGATCTCCGCATCGTCCCCCTCGCATCGGCCGCTTGCGGCCGCGGTGGTCGCTAACACCAACTCCGTGCCCGGAAGCTTGGGGAGGGCTTGAATGGTTCTATCGAAGCCGTTGCACGGCATTGCATTCGGTTCCACCTGCAGAACGCGATACTGGCCGCTACCGCCAAGCTTGGGGCCGGTGCCCTTGAACCGCTCGGTGTCGACGCCGGTCGATAGCAGCGATAGGTGGGACCGCTTGCGCCGGAGCTTCGTCAGCGCATCGAGCTCGTCACTGCTGCCGCCCGTGGCCCAGGTCGCATTGCGAACCAAAAGCGGCTCGAGGCGGGCTCGTTCGGTATCGTCCGGATCGGTTGCCGAGGCCAGGCCGTGACAACTCTGGACGGTCGGCAGATCAAGCCGACGCGCGGCAAGTTGGGCCGCCAACCCACCGATCCAGCCGATGGCATGCACTACCTCGGGTGGATCTGACGCCCACAGTCGGCCGAGGTCAGCCGCCCACTCGCCGACGAAAGGCAATAGTTCCCGTGGCGATGTGGTCGTGACCGGACCGGCGCTGGCCGGCCGCGGATAGGCAGTGGCCGCGTGTCCGTGGGCCGTGAGAGCAGCGCAGAATTGCTGGTGCCATTCAACGGCATGGTCTGCGCAAACGATTGCGATCTTCACGGGTGCCCCAATCCGACCGAAACCCTCGATGCCCGTCAGCTGACGAAGCACTAAATTACCCGGGCCGATACGCGGCAAACCGGTGTTGGCTAAGCGGTTCGCATAACGGATAGTTGGTCGGCGATGTCGCCGGGCGCCCTGCGCCTCAACCCACCACTTCCATCAGCAGCAGTGCCCCGCCGATGCTTCCCTCCGTGGTGCGGAACGTTGCGCAGGTGACGCGGACCCGAGTCGGACGACCCCGCCGGTTGACCGCATCCACCACCGTCTCGCCAAAGCTGTCCGGATCGACGAAGGCGGTACCGATGAGCGGTCGCACGCTCTCGATCGGCAGCCCAATGTCCAGTGCAGTCAGCGCCGAACCTGTCGCCTCGTCGGCTCGTAGCCCCCATAGCTCCTCGCAGCCGTGGTTCCACACCACCACCCGCATTTCGCGGTCCACCACCACCATGCCCAGATGAACCGAACCGATCAGCGAGTCAAGAAAATTCCTGGCGTCGTCCAGTTCCACGCTGCGTTCCCGAAGCGCGTCGTTGATGGTGTGCAGTTCGTCGTTCGTCGACTGCAACTCCTCGTTCATCGTCTCGAGTTCTTCGTTGGTGGATTGCAGTTCCTCGTTGGTGGTTTCGAGTTCTTCCACCGTCGATTGCAGCTCTTCGTTCGTGGTTTCGAGTTCTTCGTTGGTGGATTGCAGTTCCTCGTAGGCCACCTCGAGTGCCCGATTGGTCTGGACGACTTTGTCGAGCAGCGCGCGGGTCGAGGTGACATCGAAAAATACGATCGACACACCGAGCAGGCCGTTCTCGGTGTCAAGAAGAGGATTGACGTGAATGTCGAACCACATCGCGTCAGTCCCTGGGCGTTGCCATCGGACATCCTGAATCCGAGCAGAGCGCCGCTCCACCTTGGCCTGATCGAGGTATGTCCGCAGCTCCAAAGGTCGATAAGACACCTCGAGGTCGCCCAGCAATCGGCCGATGTCGCGTGCCGAGAGGCCAAAGATGGTTTCGGCCTGCTGATTGATCATCGCGACGGTGTCGCCTTCGGTGACCACGATTTGAGCCACGGGGCTGACGCGAAACGCCGACTCTCGCACGGTCGTCAGGCCGGCCACTTCGCCGCGCCGGTCGAAGAACGCTGCCGCCGCGTCGTAGCGATCCACACCACCGGAAATGCCGGCGACCTTGCGAAAAATTCGGTTCTTCAGGTTCAGCGATGTGAACCGGTCGCTGTGGCTCAGCATCATCTCGGCGTGTCCGAGAAACAATGTGCCTTGCGGTACGAGCGCAAAATGTAGGCGGCTCACGACATTTCGCTGCGTCTCGGCATTGAGGTACATCAGTGTGTTGCGGCAGACCAGTAGGTCTACTCGGGAAATCGGCGCGTCCTTGACCAGGTCATTACGACCGAAGATGACAGCGCGGCGCAGATCCTTCTGGAACAGGTAACGCCCATTGATCTGCTCGAAATAGCGTCCCAGCAGATCCTGTGGCACCGATTCAACGGCCTTCACGTCGAACGAACCAGCGCGCGCCTCGGCGAGTGCCTCCTCGTCGATGTCGGTGGCGTAAATCTTCACGCGTTGCTGGAACGCTTCGGCTCCCATCGCTTCGGTCAACAGCATGGCCAGCGTGTAGGCCTCCTGGCCCGAGGCGCATCCCGCACTCCACACCCGGATTGGATCGTGTGGGCCACGCTCGGCCAGCAACCGCGGGATCACGTCACTGGCAATGAATTCCCAGGCTTCGGGGTCGCGGAAAAACCCGGTCACGTTGATCAAGATGGTGTTGAACAGGGCCGCGAATTCGTCCGCGCTGGCCTGCAGAACATCCAGATATTCCTCGTAATTGGGATATCCGGCCTGATCCATCCGACGGCGGACGCGACGCACCAACGACGCGCGCTTGTATCCGGTGAAGTCGAAGCCGCGGGAATCCCGAAGGTAGCGCAACAGTGCCTCGAAAGACTCATCGGTGGTGTCGTCCATGAAGATGCCGTTCGCTGCGCTGTCGGAGGAGTTGAACACTACGGTGTCAGAGCCGATTTTCGGCGCCAACCAGCGCCCACACCGTCTTGCCCGCGGACGTGGGTGTGCTGCCCCAGATCCGACTTAGGGCAGAAACGATGGACAGGCCAGACACGATGTCGATGCCGCGGCCGGCATACTCGTGCCGGGTTGCCGGTTGCAGGCTGCAATCCTCGACCGCCACGGTCAGGGTGCGTTGGTACTTTTCGGCTATCAACACCGGCGCGCTGTCGGTGTGTTGCAAGACGTTTTCGATGAATACCGTCGCCACAGTCGCTGCGACGGGAATCAATGGGATCGCCGACCATGCGGTCATCCACTGATGGATCCGGCGCGGCCAAGGCGGACGCTGACGTCGGAGCGGGGGAGTTCAGCGCGTGCTCGGAGCCGGCCGTCCGACGCCCCTCGATCCGCTGCGTCCAGCGCAGCTTCTCGGGACACGTATACGGGTACGTACCTGGTCACCCCGCTCGCTGCGATAACGCGGCTAACTTCGATGTTGTTGCATATCAATAGAATTGGTATATTCGGCCACGTACTGACGTGCCAGCGCGCGCTAGTGAACACCGACCAGGCCGAAGTGGATGCCACGGACAACCGGTTGACGTCCACAATCACCGCGCTGGGCTCATCCAATGCCGTCTTGATGACGGTGTCACGCAGACTTCGATAGGTGGAGCTGTCCAACAAGCCGTCGGTGATCACGATCGAGGCTCCGTGGTGGTGTTCGACGCCCAACACAATGACTGGGCGGGGTTCAGCCACCGACTTCTCCCAGTCGGGGATCGGCGGCGGCCAGCCGCTCGCCGAGCACCGCCAATGCTCGTTCAGTTTCGTCGGCCAATGCGGTGTAGCGCTGGAAAACCAAGCCTTTTCCGGCTTTCTCGGCCAGCTGTCTGGCCAGCTTGGACTTTTCCTGCAGACTGCGCAGCGCAATCCAGAGCGCATTTTGGACTTCGTCGTCGCGCGCGACGAGCAGCGAGTCGGGTGACCACGCGTGACCGACATGGCACCGAAAATTGTCCATGGCGATCTTGGTCAGCGAACCGTTGCAGTCCGGACACGTGTATCCCGAAGCGGAACCTAGTGCCTGGGTGTCGAAGTTGGTGGCGAAGGGGGTTGACATGGCGATCCGATTCTCCAGTTCCATTGCGATGTCGCGTTCCAAGGTCAGCTCCTCGATCTTGCGCTGCGCCAGTTCCTCAAGCATGGCGCCGATGTCTGCCGCTCGGGCCTGGCGATCCAGCACCCCGGCTGCGGCGGCGTTTTTGGGCATCGCGGGGAACAGGGCGTCGGCCGGTGTCTGGCCGATCGTGACTCCGCCACGAGAGCGGATCGCCTCCAGACCCAGTACACCGTCGTCGAGCACGCCCGAGAGCAGTACCGCGATCGCGCGTGGCCCGAATTGCAAAGCCACCGAACGAAACAACGCGTTAATTGCCGGCCGGTGTCCGTTCTCGGTTGGCCCTCGGGAGAGAACCATCCGATGGTCGGTGACCAGCAGATGGTGATCCGGTTGGGCGACGTAGATGTGTCCCGGTTCGAGCCTCGTGCCGTGCTCGGCGGTTGCTGCCGACAGCGGTCCGCTGCGATTGATGATGCGCGCCAGGATGCTGGGTGCACTGGGGGGGATGTGCAAAGCCACCAGAAAGGCGTATGGCAGGTCCGGGGAAAGACTCTGAGCCAAATTCGACAGCGCTTCGACACCCCCTGCGGAAGCGCCGATTGCCACGACCCCGCGAAGGTCGCCCTGCCGATGTGTTGCCTGCATCACCAAATCCAATGGTCACTTCAAGACTAGGTACCCGCTGCGGCAGAAGCTAGAAAATGTATGCGGGAAGAAATTTCACCGATGTGCGTATCCCGAAAACGTACGCTGCGGTCCCAGCCGTGAGGCTGAGACCGCAGCGTAGGAGGAGTCGGGCTTACTGGTTGGACTTCTGCCGTTCCTCGGCGGCCTTGGCGCCGCCGCGAGCGGATTCGGCTTCCGCCTCTTTCTTGGCGACGTCCCGCTGGGCGTCCGCCTTGTCCTGCTGGGCCTCGCCCTCATTCTTCAAGTCGTCCGCACCGGTCACGGCACCGATGACTTCCTTGGCCTTGCCTTTGACGCCCTCGGCGACACCCTTAGCGCCTTCTGCGGGACCACTCTTGTCGTCGCTCATCGCTTTTCCCATCCGTTGTCGATTCCGTTCACGCCGCGAACCGGCCGTTCGCAACGCATCCCGGTGTGGGTTTCCCGGTTGCGGCGATACGAAACAGTCCTCTCGAACACATCGGCCACCGTGCGTTTCGGCAACCGAAATAGCCGTAGCGCGAAAAATTTGTTTGGCAACATCACCTTCGGGTAGCACGACGCCACGGGCAAGCGAACAGGATTTTCCGATGACAGCCAAATTAGCTTTGGTAACCGGTGCTAGCTGCGGCGTGGGGTTCGCCCTAGCCGAACAATTCGCCAGACGCGGCTACGACCTCATAGTTGCCGACGGGTACGACGAAATACACACTGCGGCAGCCGCTCT
>JAVROG010000209.1:0-3649 GCA_032162865.1 Mycobacterium sp.
CGGTTACCCCGAAGGCGTCCCCGGACCCGACCGGGTGCCACTGCTGGCATTGCTGCGCAGCACACCGCTCACCGAGGAGCAGATCAAGCAGGTGGTGCGCGACATCACCGCCGAAGGGTCGACGGCCACGGCCGACGGTGTGATCGACCACGACGAAATTGCGGCATTCATCTCCGATGTGACGCACTACGACGCCGGTCCGGAGAACATCAACCGAGTGGCCGGAAATCTGGCCGCCGCCGGCTGGCCGCTCGTTGGTATTGCCGGCGATAAATAAAGCAGTACGCAGAAATTCGTTGTGTTGCAACGATTTTGACGCGGCTTCGGCGCTGATGTGCGCGTGAACGGCGTATGAATATTGCGATTATTCCTGTGCCAAAGTGTTGCCGCTGGCCCCGCAGACGTCAAAATAATGGCGTGGCGACAACTCAACATTCTCCGGCTGCCTTCCTCCGCTCAGTGATCAGCTGGCTTCAAATCAGCTACCCCGATGGTGTGCCGGGACCTGACCGCTTACCGCTGCTCGAGATTCTGCGGAGCACACCGCTGAGTGAAGATGAGATCGAGGACGCCGTCGACGAGGTCGACGACCCGGAAGCGGAAGACGACGACGAGCGCGACGTGATCGCTGACTTCATCGAGGAAATGTCGCATTACGACGCGAGTCCGGAAAGCATCGCCCGGGTGGCGGCGAAACTGGCTGCCGCGGGCTGGCCGCTCGCCGGCATCACGGGATTCGTCCATGCCGACGATGACCAGGGCGCATCCAACGGGGAAGCGGCTACCTCACAAGGTTGAGATGTCGATCACGAACCGGTAGCGCACGTCGCTGGCCAGCACACGCTCGTAGGCCTCGTTGACGTAATCGGCTTCGATGACCTCGATTTCGGGCGTCACGTCATGTTCGGCGCAGAAATCGAGCATCTCTTGCGTCTCGGCGATGCCGCCGATATTCGACCCGGAAAGGCTGCGCCGCGCCAGCGCCAGCCCGAACGCCGGAACTTCCATGGGATGCTCCGGAATGCCGAGTTCGACCAAGGTGCCGTCGACGTCGAGCAGGTTCAGGTACTGGCCTAGATCGAGGTTCGCTGAGACGGTGTTCAGAATCAGGTCGAAGTTGTTGCGCAGCTTCTTGAACGTGTCCGGGTCGGCGGTCGCGTAGTAATTGCTGGCGCCCAGCCGCAATCCGTCTTCCATCTTCTTCAGGGATTGCGAGAGCACGCTCACCTCCGCGCCGAGTGCGGCACCCAGCTTGACCCCCACGTGGCCAAGGCCGCCTAGCCCGATGATCGCCAGCCGCGTGTCCTTTCCGGCCTTCCAATGCCGCAGCGGGGAGAACAACGTGATGCCCGCGCACAGCAGCGGTGCCGCGGCGTCCAGCGGCAGCGAATCAGGAATCCGCACGACGAAGTTCTCGTTGACGACGACCGCCTGGCTGTAGCCGCCCTGCGTCGGCGTGCCGTCTTTGTCGATGGCGTTGTAGGTGAAGGTCGCACCGTTTTTGCAGTACTGCTCGAGCCCGGCCTGACAGCTACTGCACTGCCCGCAGGAGTTCACCATGCAACCCACGCCTACGTGGTCGCCCACCTTGTGCTTGCTGACCTCCGGCCCCACCGCAGTCACTACGCCGGCAATCTCGTGGCCCGGGACCACCGGGTAATTCGGCACGCCCCATTCGGCTTTGACGGTGTGGATGTCGGAGTGGCAGATTCCGGCGAACTTAATGTCGATGGCCACGTCGTGCGGACCGGGTTCGCGACGCTCGATGGTGGTCTTGGTCAGCGGCTCGGTCGCCGACGTGGCGGCGTAGGCATTCACAGTGCTCATTACGTATCCCTCTTCAGTCTCGTATTCTCTAGAAAAGCTTAGCTAAGGTAACGGTTACGGGCCAGCCATGCTGGGGTGGGCGTGGTCACTCTTTTCAGCTTATGACCCGCTTGATGCAGCGGTCAGGCCCGCCTAATTGATAGGCGCGTTGATCCAGCGCAGGTCGTTGACGACGCCGCGCGCGGCGACCAGGCCCTCGCCGGTCTGCCAGATCTCGTCGTTGACGATGAAGATCCGGTTGTCGCGGTTCGCGCCGAGCTTGCGCCAAGGGTCGCTGTCCAGGACGGTGGCAGCGCGTTCGGCAGCCGCCCCCGAAAGGCCCAACGCGCACGACACATAGATGACGTCGGCATCGGCTGCGGAGAAGTCCGGACCCTTCGCCAGGTCGGCATCGGTGGTGCCGAACTCGAGGTAGGGCTTATCGGTAAACCGTTGCGGCGCAGGCCGATCCACTCCGACCGCGGCCAACACACTGCCGGGGAAGTTGTTGGCGCCGTATACCCGCAGGGTGCTGGTGGTCAGCTGGACGACGGACACCTGGAAGTGCGCGGCGTCGTGCTTGGCCCGGATGTCGTTGGCGTGCTGGGTGAACCCGTTGATCAGGGCGTCCGCCGCGCCGCCGCGAGCCGTCGCGGCACCAACACCGCGCAGGTTGTCCTCCCAGGCTGCGCCTGGAGCGGAGGTGAACACGGTAGGGGCGATCGCCGTCAGTTGCGGGTACAACGTCGGCGTCAATGCCACCGAGCCCAGAATCAGGTCCGGGTGTGCTTCGGCAATGGCCTTCAGGTCCGGCGAACTGCGCGAGCCCACACCGGGCGCGTCATGCACCGCCTTGCCCAGGTAGGAAGGCTGACTCGAAGAACCGTCGGGCAGGGCGGCAGCGACCACCCGGGATTGCAGGCCGAGCGCACACAGCGCATCGAGCTGGTCGCCGGAGAGCACCACGATGCGCTGCGGATCAGCCGGTATCTGGGCCACGTCCGGGGTGACGCCCGCGGCGTTGCGTGCCGGGCGCGTGGCGGGCCCAGGATCAGGCGCGGCCGCGTCCCGCGCGCACGATTCGTCGGGCTTGCGGTCGTTGCCCAGGACCCCGGCGCCCGCGATCTGGGTGGTGGGGGTGACCATCGACCGCAATGCCGAGGGCGGTTTGTCGGAGCCGCAGGCGGTGCACGTCAGGACCGTGGCGGCCACGGACGCGGCGGCCAGGCTGAGTAAGGGGCCGCCGGATCGCACGCGTTCGACGTTAACATCCGGCCAGCTCAGACCCGGCGATGCGCGACTCGCCGAGAGCGCCACGACGCCATTTCCGGGCGAAAGTCGCCGCAGCCTTGCGGTGGCCGGGCCGCCCGCCCGAAGCAATTACGACAGTTTGTAGGACCAGACCTTCCCCGAACCTGATGGCGGGCTAAGATTCCACCTAGCAGTAGGTTCTGCGCCCCTGTCCGGATGGATGTTTGGAGGAGCTGTTGACAGCCGAAGCGCCCCCCTTGGGAGAACTCGAGGCCGTCCGTCCCTACCCGGCGCGGACCGGTCCCAAAGGGAATCTTGTCTACAACCTGATCACCACCACCGATCACAAGCTGATCGGCATCATGTACTGCGTCGCTTGCTTCGTCATGTTCTTCGTGGGCGGGTTGCTGGCCCTGCTGATGCGCAGCGAGTTGGCGGCGCCGGGTTTGCAGTTCTTGTCGAATGAGCAGTACAACCAGCTGTTCACCATGCACGGCACGATCATGCTGCTGTTCTATGCCACCCCGATCGTGTTCGGCTTCGCCAACCTGGTGCTGCCCTTGCAGATCGGCGCACCCGACGTCGCGTTTCC
>JAVROG010000210.1:0-4535 GCA_032162865.1 Mycobacterium sp.
GCGGGGATCCCGGCCCCACCGGCGCGCAGCCGCTCGGCCAGCGTGCCCTGGGGGGTCAGCTCCAGCTCAAGCTCACCGGCCATGTATTGCCGGGCGAATTCCTTGTTCTCCCCGACGTAGGAGTTGACAGTGCGTCGGATCCGTTTGTGTTGCAACAACACTCCCAAGCCGATCCCATCCACGCCCAAGTTGTTCGAGACCGTCTCCAGATCGCCGACCCCAAGGTCCAGCAGCGCCGCGATCAGCGCCTGGGGGATGCCGCACAGCCCGAACCCGCCGACGGCCAGCGACGACCCGTCCGTCACGTCGGCAACAGCCTCCGCCGTCGTTGCCACGACCTTGTCCATCGTCATCAGCCTCCTCGCTGTGGGACTTCAGTTTCCGTTGACCGAAACGGTAGGACGCCACGGCACAGGCTCAGGTCAGTGGACATCATCCCCCCGGGGCCTCAGCTCTTTGGCATTCCGAGAATGCGCTCGGCGACGATGTTGCGCTGGATGAACGTGGACCCGCCGGCGATGGCGGTACCGCGTGCCTGATATGCCAACCGCAGCCACCGCTGTTGGTCTGTAGGGGACGCGTCGGCGGCGTCCTTCTCGGCGAGGGCGAACTGTCCTCCCATCGCGTCGAGATCCAACCCGAAATCTGCGATGTCCTCGACAAGCGGACAGAAGAACAGCTTCCCGATGGAGGTGACCGGGCCGGGTGGTCCCTCGCCGGCGGCCCCGGTGATGACCCGCTGCCCGATCAGGTAGTGCACTAGCGCCCGCCCGTACAGATCGGCGATCCGTTGCCGTACCAGTGGGTCGGCGCCAAGTGGTCTGCCGTCGTCAGTGGTGCGGGTCGCGATCTCATGGATTAGATCGTTCACAGCGCCGGTGGTGTTGACGCGGCCGGTGGCGATGGCAACCCGCTCGAACGCGAGGGTTCCCATGGCGACTCGCCATCCGCCGTCGACTTCGCCGAGCACGCCGTCATCGGGGATGAACACCTCGTCGAGGAACACCTCGTTGAATTCGGACTCACCCAGCATGTGTGCCAGTGGACGGACCTGCACCCCGGGGCTGTCCATGGCGACTAGGAAATAGGTGATTCCGCGGTGGCGGGGGCCGCCGCCGGTGCGGGCCAGCAGGATTGCATGCGCGGCCAGCTGGGCACGGCTGGTCCAGATTTTCTGGCCTTGGATACGCCATCCGCCGTCCACCTTGGTGGCGGAGGTACGCAACGAGGCCAGATCCGAGCCGGCCTCCGGCTCGGAGAACAACTGGCACCAGATCTCCTCGCCAGTGAGGATCGATCGTAGATAGCGCTCTTGCTGAGCGGCGGTGCCGAACTCGATGATCGTCGGTCCGGCGAAGTCCTCGCCGATGATGTTGAGCCGCTCCGGTGCGCCGGCCCGATCAAGCTCCTCATTGAAAACCGCGCGCAGCTTGGCGTCGGCGGCGCCGCCGCCGTACTCCTTGGGCCATGACAGGCCCGCATAACCGGCGTCGTAGAGCAGTCGTTGCCAGGTGCGCCAGTAGTCGAGCTTGTCCTCCAGGCGTGCCGGTTCCGGTGCGCCGAGCCGCGGCAACGTCTCCTGCAGCCACGCACTCGCCGTCGCGCGAAACTCGGCCTCGGTGGGACTATCTTTCAACTCCATCAGCTTGCGCCCGCAGTTTCGGTGGCCTTAGCTTCCTCGGTGAGGCGTCGTTCGATGTCTTTGCGCAACTCGTGTTTGAGCACCTTGCCGGTTGCGGTCATCGGGAGGGCATCGACGGCGACGACACGCTCGGGCGTCTTCTGGATCGGCATGCCTTCCTTGAGCAGGAACTCGCGCAGATCGTCGACGGTCGGAGCGTTGTGTCCCGGCTTGGCGACCGCGTAGCAGCACACCCGCTCACCGAGCCGCTCGTCGGGCATGCCCACCACCGAGAACGCGTGCAACGCAGGGTGGTGGGCCAGGTGCTCCTCGATCTCGCGGACGCTGATGTTCATCCCGCCGCGAATGACGATGTCCTTGGTCCTGCCGGTAACCCGCACGTATCCGTCATCGGTCATCTTCCCCAGATCGCCCGATTTGGAAAAACCGTCGGGGCTGAAAAGCGACGCTGTCTCTTCGGGATTCGCGAGATATTCGATCATGTGAGACGGGCCGCGGTAGGCGATATCGCCCTCGGTGCCGCGCGGCACTTCGTTCCCGTTGTCATCGACGATCTTGACCTCGGACCCGGGCACCGCCGAGCCGTCTGAGGTGAGGGCGCGCGACGCGTCATCTGTGACTGAACACGTTGTGGTGACCAGGTTTTCGCTGCGCCCGTAGAGGCTGAGCACCCTGAGGTCGGGCAGCGTGGCGCTCGCCTGCTTGACGACTGCGGCGGGGATGGGTGCGCCCGCACAAGTCCACAGCCGCAACGTGGACAGGTCGTGGCGGTCAGGGGCATATTCAGCCAGCAAAGCGTGCAGGAACGTCGGCGCCGTCACCGCCGCGGTGCAGCCGAATCGCTGAATCTCCTCAATGCCGCGGGCCGGATCCCATTCGGCCATCAAATGCGTTGCCGCCCCGGTCAGCATGGGCAGCAGCACGCTGGTGACCAGCCCCGTGGTGTGGGCCACGGGGGAGGGGCCGAATTGGACGTCGGTCTCGGAGTAGCCGAACGGCGCGATCAGCGCGCGCGAGCCAGAACAGTAGGTGTTGAACGTATGCACACATCCCTTCGACCGCGACGTGGTTCCGGAGGTGTACACGATGACGAACGGATCATCTGGACCGGGCGGAGCACCCAATTCCTCCCGGGCGCTGGCATCGTCGGTGTCGGCCTCCAGCTCGTGCAGGGTGAATACGTCGGCATCGGCGCCGGCGATGGCTTCGGCGGCGGCGTCGGGACGGGTGACGATGATCGTGAGGCCGGGATGATCTCGGCGCAGGTCGAGATACATGTCCAGATAGTCGAACTTCTTGAACGTTGCCGGTGTGAACACTGCGCGTATTCCGGCATTGGACAGCACATATCCGACTTCTTCACGTCGGTAGATAGGCATGATGGGCACCGCGATGACGCCGAGTCGCGAGGTCGCGGCTAGCACCTGAATGAACTCGACCCAGCTCGGCAACTGCACCGCGACAGTGTCGCCGGCCCGCAGGCCGTGCCGGTATAGCCCAACGGCAAGCCGCTTGGCGCTGTCGAAGAGTTGCCGAAACGTCAGCGATCGAGTTCCGTCCGTCGCGAACACCTTGTCGGGGTTCTTCTCGACGCGCCGGACCAGCAGGTCGTGAAATGTCTCGGTCGACCAGAACCCCGCACTGTAGTAATGGTCAACTTCCTGCGGGCTGTAGCGGCTGGTGTAGGGGCTGGGCTTCATTGCGCTGTTCCTCGGTCGCGGGATACGCCCTCCGGATGCGCCGGAGGCAACAATCCTTCAAATTGTAGAATGGTCAGACCGAAACGGCAATACGCCAAAGTTCGGGCGCTCACGCGTTGCGCCACCGCGGGGAACGCTTCTCCTTGAACGCCTTGACACCTTCGGGCAAGTCTTCGGTCGTAAAGGCCAGGGCGAGCTGGGCTTGCAGGTAATCCAACGCCGACTCCAGCGGCAGGTCACGGGTTGCCGCCACCGCCCGCTTACCCATTGCGAGCAACAACGGTGATTTGCCTGCGATGTCGGCGACCCACCGCCGCACGGCATTGTCGAACTCCGCATCCGGCACCACCTTGTTGACCAGCCCGGCGGCCGCCGCTTCGGTGGCGCTGATCAGCCGGCCGGTCATCATCAGCTCGTTGGCGACCAGCCGTCCGGTGGCCCGAAAGATCAACGCCGAGATCATGAACGGAAAGGCGCCGACGTTGATCTCCGGGCAGCCCAGCCGGATCGACTCCTTGGCGATGACGAGATCACAAGCCAACGCGATGCCCAGCGCACCGGCCAGCACATCACCGTTCGCTGCGCAGACAACCGGCTTGTCGATCCCCATAAGGGTGCGATACAGGGTGGGGAACCGCGCGAGGCCGGCGTACTTGACGATCGTCGCCCGTTCGTCGGCGAACGCGTCGAGGTTGCCGCCGGAGGAGAAGACCCGCGGGTGCGACGACGTCAGCACGACGACCCTAACCCGCGCGTCGGAGGCCGCACGTTGCAGCAGTGCGGTGAGCTGATCCAGCAGTGCATCGGACAGCGCGTTGCGCCGCGCGGGGTCGTCCAGTGTCAGATAGGCCGCCAGGGCATCGCCGTCGGCGGTTGCGGCTTCGAGTCGATAGGTGACCAGATCGTTTGACTCACTCAAAGTGGCCTCCTAGTCGTGGCTCAGAACGCATTTGCCGAACATGCGTCCGCTTTCAAGGTGTTCGTGTGCTTCGTCGGCCCGATCTAACGGGAACTCGCTATCGATCACCGGCGGGCGCATCGAACACCGATCAATCATGTTGAGCAGGCCGGCGAAGTCCCTGCTGCTGCCCATGGTGGTTCCGAGCAGATCGAACTGACCGAAATAGAAGCTGCGGACGTCCATGGGCGCGGTCTGTGCGGCGTTGGCGCCGAGCACCACGAGCCGGCCGCCG
>JAVROG010000211.1:0-3196 GCA_032162865.1 Mycobacterium sp.
TGGCGTCGGTATTCCAGTCCTTGGCGACCTTGCCGGGCTTGATCAGTCGAGTGATGTCCGGTTCGACCGAGAAGTTCACCAGATCGGCCGGCTTGCCATCGGCCACGCCGCGCGATTGGTCACCGGATGCCCCGTAAGAAGAGATCACCTGCACGCCCTTGCCCTCTTCAGAGGCGTTGAAAGCCGGAATCACCTTGCTCCAGCCGGGTTCTGCGACCGAATAGGCGACCAGCGTGACACTCGTTTTCGCGTTGCCTAATCCGCCACCGCCGACGACATCACTGGGACCGCCGGCGCACGCCGCAACCACGTTGACGATCAGCATGAGGGCGACCAAGTATCGCCAGCGCGGCGCGCTCTTGATGTCCGTGAACATCTGCGGCATTGGTGGCCTTCCGGTGCGGGACTTATGGATTAGGTCCCGTGGCTGCGGAATGGCTCAGTCAGGTTCGAGAGGGTTCACGAACTCCACACCACACCGCGCACGGGTAGGGAGTCAGCGACAACAGTGCACGTCGGCCACGGTGCAGACCACCACGGCGGAAGTAGCGCAGCCGAGCGCCAAGACATGGCGCTCCAAAAGACCGGTCGCTGCGTGCATGTCGCGAAGCCTAACAGAGTTCGCCCGGCTGGCAATTTGGCGGGTGAATCACGCGTGAGCAGCGCAGAGTCAGTGCGTGAGCAACCACGCGAGAATCACCAACACGACCAGCGCGACGAGTACCAGCGTGACGTGCGAACGCGGCATCCCTGGTTATCCGGATGCCTCGTCGGAATGACGGGCGCGGCGCATCAGCTGGGTGCCCCTGCCCAACAGCGCATCCAGCAACGCCGCCAAGAAGTAAGCCATGAACAGCACGACCGGCATGACCGCCAGGGCCTGGAGCACGAAAGGCAGCCCGGAGAGCCATAGCTCGACACCGTCCCACCAACTCAGAAACCCGTTCACCGAGCCCACCCTATTAGGCCGGACACCCGAAACCAATGTGCCCGCATCGATGGATGCGCTGCACGGCCCTTCTCACTGGTGTCCGCCCACGTAACACCTCAGTTGCGGTGTGGACGCAGAGCGGCTCCACGGTCGATGATGTCGGGATGGTCCTGCACGCCGATTCCACCGACTCAGCTAACGACCAACTAGCCGCTTCGGTCGACGAACTGCCCGCGGTCGCTGCGACCACCGAGCTCCAAACGCTCGACGCAGCGGCCACCGAACTCGAATCCCTCACGCCGTACGTTTCCAGTTCGTCGTCGCGCAATCCGTTTCCGCCGATCGCAGACTATGCGTTCCTGTCCGACTGGGAAACCACGTGCCTGATCTCGCCCGCCGGTTCGGTGGAGTGGCTGTGCGTGCCACGACCGGACTCGCCCAGCGTGTTCGGCGCGATCCTGGACCGCAACGCCGGCCACTTCCGGCTCGGTCCCTACGGCGTGTCGGTGCCCTCGGCGCGGCGCTACTTGCCGGGCAGCCTGATCATGGAGACCACTTGGCAGACCCATACGGGTTGGCTGATCGTGCGCGACGCGCTGGTGATGGGTAAGTGGCACGACATCGAGCGGCGCTCGCGGACACACCGCCGCACCCCGATGGATTGGGACGCTGAGCACATCCTGCTGCGCACGGTGCGCTGTGTCAGCGGCACGGTCGAACTGATGATGAGCTGCGAGCCGGCCTTCGACTATCACCGCATCGGCACCACCTGGGAGTACTCGGCCAACGCCTATGGCGAGGCGATCGCACGTGCCAGCAAGCAGCCGGACGCCCACCCGACGCTGCGACTGACCACCAACCTCAACATCGGGCTGGAAGGGCGCGAAGCGCGCGCCCGTACCCGGATGAAGGAGGGTGACGACGTGTTCGTCGCCCTGAGCTGGACCAAGCACCCGGCGCCGCAGACCTACGACGAGGCTGCCGACAAAATGTGGCAGACCACCGAGGCGTGGCGGCAGTGGATCAACATCGGTGACTTCCCCGACCACCCGTGGCGGGCCTACCTGCAGCGCAGCGCGCTCACACTGAAGGGACTGACGTACTCGCCCACCGGCGCGCTGTTGGCCGCGAGCACCACGTCGCTTCCGGAAACGCCGCATGGCGAGCGCAACTGGGACTACCGCTATTCGTGGATCCGTGACTCGACCTTCGCACTGTGGGGCCTTTACACCATCGGATTGGACCGGGAGGCCGACGACTTCTTCGCATTCATCGCCGACGTGTCCGGCGCCAACAGCGACGAACGTCATCCGTTGCAGGTGATGTACGGAGTGGGTGGCGAGCGCAGCCTGGTGGAAGAGGACCTGTCCCATCTGTCCGGCTACGACCACGCCCGGCCGGTGCGGATCGGCAACGGCGCATACAACCAGATGCAGCACGACATCTGGGGCTCCATCCTCGACTCGTTCTACCTGCACGCCAGATCGCGCGAACAAATCCCGGAGAACCTGTGGCCGGTGCTGAAGAAGCAGGTGGAAGAGGCGATCAAGCACTGGCGCGAACCTGACCGGGGAATCTGGGAGGTGCGCGGGGAACCGCAACACTTCGTGTCGTCGAAGGTGATGTGCTGGGTTGCCCTAGACCGCGGGGCCAAGTTGGCCGAGCGGCAGGGCGAGAAGAGCTACGCCCAGCAGTGGCGCAAGATCTCCGAGGAGATCAAAGAAGACATCCTCGAGCACGGCGTCGACGCGCGCGGGGTGTTCACGCAGCGTTACGGCAATGACGCGCTGGACGCATCGCTGTTGCTGGTAGTGCTGACCCGATTCCTGCCACCGGACGACCCGCGGGTGCGCAACACGGTGCTGGCCATCGCCGACGAACTCACCGAGGAAGGCCTGGTGCTGCGGTATCGGGTTGAGGAGACCGACGACGGACTGTCGGGCGAAGAAGGCACATTCACCATCTGCTCGTTCTGGCTGGTGTCGGCGCTGGTCGAAATCGGCGAGGTGGCACGCGCCAAGCGGCTGTGCGAGCGACTGTTGGCCTACGCCAGCCCGTTGCACCTCTACGCCGAGGAGATCGAGCCCCGGACCGGCCGGCACCTGGGCAACTTCCCGCAGGCGTTCACCCACCTGGCACTGATCAATGCGGTGGTGCACGTGATCCGCGCCGAAGAGGAAGCCGACGGTTCGGGGACGTTCCAGCCCGCCAACGCGCCCGTGTGAGTTTTTTGCTCAGCTCCGCGCGCTGACCTTCTCCATGATC
>JAVROG010000212.1:0-3515 GCA_032162865.1 Mycobacterium sp.
GACAGCGCCCGTCGGGCGTCCGGACGGGTGTCCTATCGTGACGGACATGGACTTCGCGATGTCGGCCAAAGCCAGCGACTACCACAAACGATTGACCGACTTCATGACGGAGCACGTCTTTCCGGCAGAGGCCGACTACGACAAGTACCGCCACGAGGCGGGTCCAGGTGACCACACCGTGCCGCCGGTGATCGAGGAGCTCAAGGTCAAAGCCAAAGAGCGCAGCCTGTGGAACCTGTTCCTGCCGGCCGAGTCCGGGCTGACCAACCTCGAGTACGCACCGCTGGCCGAGTTGACCGGGTGGAGTCTGGAGATCGCTCCCGAAGCGCTCAACTGTGCGGCGCCGGACACCGGCAATATGGAGACCCTGCACTTGTTCGCCACCGAGCAGCAGCGCAAGGACTGGTTAGAACCGTTGCTGAACGGCGAGATTCGGAGCGCCTTCTCGATGACGGAGCCCGCGGTGGCCAGCAGCGACGCCCGCAACATCCAGACCTCGATCGTGCGCGATGGCGCCGACTACGTGATCAACGGCCGCAAATGGTGGACGTCGGGCGCGGCCGACCCGCGTTGCAAGATCCTGATCGTGATGGGCCGCACCAACCCCGATGCGGCCAGCCACCAGCAGCAGTCGATGGTCCTGGTGCCGATGGACACCCCGGGTGTGACCGTCGTGCGTTCGACCGGCGTGTTCGGCTGGCAGGACCAACATGGCCACTGCGAGATCACTTTTGACAATGTCCGGGTACCGGCCACGAACCTGCTCGACGAGGAGGGTTCCGGCTTCGCGATCGCCCAGGCCCGGCTGGGACCGGGACGCATCCACCACTGCATGCGTGCCCTCGGTGGGGCCGAACGGGCGCTGGCGCTGCTGGTGGACCGGGCCCGCAACCGGATCGCGTTCGGCCGGCCGCTCGCCGAGCAGGGTCTGGTGCAACAGGCAGTTGCCAAGTCCCGCAACGAGATTGATCAAGCCAGGTTGCTGTGCGAGAAGGCGGCATGGACAATCGACCAGCACGGCAACAAAGCCGCCCATTTGCTGGTCTCGCAGATAAAAGCGGTGGCGCCGCAGGTTGCCTGCGACGTGATCGACCGGGCCATCCAGGTGCACGGCGCCGCGGGTATCTGTGACGACACACCGCTGGCCCGGCTGTATGGCTGGCACCGCGCGATGCGCATCTTCGACGGCCCCGACGAGGTGCACATGCGCACCGTCGCGCGCACCGAGCTGGGAGGCGAGCAGTCCGCGCTCGCCGCGGCGGTTACCAACCATGCCTGACGAATCCCGGGAACTGGCCGGCGCCTGGAACTTTCGCGACGTCGCGGCAGCGACGGCAGGCATTCGTCCGGGGCGGCTGTACCGGTCCAGCGAGCTGAGCAGCCTCGACGATCAAGGCCGCACCACGCTGCGTCGGCTGGGGATCACCGATGTCGCCGACCTGCGATCGACCCGCGAGGTCAACCGGCGCGGTCCGGGCCAGGTTCCCGACGGCGTCGAGGTCCACCTGTTGCCTTTTCCCGACCTCGCCGACGACCAGGTCGAGGCCGAAGACGACGCCCCGCACGAAACCGCGTTCAAGCGACTGCTGACCGACGGCGCCAGCGGCGAAGCCGAAGAAACAGACGAAGCCATCGAGGCCAAGGCCGTCCAGTACATGACCGAGGAATATCGCGAATTCCCAACGCGTAACGGGGCCCAACGCGCGGTGCACCGCGTCTTCACCCTGCTGGGTGACGGGCGCCAGGTGCTTACGCACTGTTTCGCCGGCAAGGACCGCACCGGTTTCGTGGTCGCGACGGTATTGGAAGCGGTGGGCCTGGACCGCGACGCCATCGTCGCCGACTACCTCCGCAGCAATGACGCGGTACCCCAACTGCGCAACCGGATCACCGAAATGATCCAGCAGCGCTCCGACGTCGAACTGACTCCCGAGGTGGAGACGTTCACCAAGGCCCGGCTGTCCGACGGTGTTCTGGGCGTCCGGGCCGAATACCTCCGGTCGGCGTGGCAGACGATTGATGAGTCCTACGGATCACTCGACGGCTACCTTTGCGATGCGGGAATCAGCGAGGCCGACGTGGTACGACTCCGGAGCGCACTGCTGAGCTGAGCTCTCTATGAGCTGGGTGCAAACCTCAGACAGCCTGGCGGAATCGCCCCACCCTCAAGCAACAGGGCGGGGACCACCCTGCCCGCCTATGACGCGACCCTGTTCTTAAGCCAGTTCGCTCAGGGCAACCTCGTTGACGCGATCGAACTTCCGCTCGCGGCCACGGCCGGGTTGGCGGCGCTGGGCGGCATGATCGAATTCATCGCGGTCGTGGAAGCGGCGGCCGAAATTGTTCAGGATCTGCAGAGTCTCAGCTTCTGACACCCTGCTGAGTTCCGCCGAAAAGACTTGGCTGACTAACACTGCTTCCAACTGCAGAAATTGCGAATTCCGCAATCACCAATCTGCCCTCCTACGCCGTGAACTTGTTATTAGACGGAATTCAATAAGCGGTCGGAGCCGACCCCATGGTGCTGGTCAATGCGATCGGCTATCAGCTCGCCGCAACAACGGGTTTGGTCGCACCGGGCGGCGGTCTGGAAGGTTTGGTCCTGGTAGGCGCCGTCGCCACGGATTCTAGTGTGGGGCAGGAGCACTGGACCGCGGGATCGAATTCATCGAGTCGATGATTTACCCGTCTTAGGAACTAGATATGTACGCGGCCGGAAAGCCTTGTTATTAGACCGAAGTCAATAACTCGCAGTCTCGCAAAAATCAGACGCGATCGGCCGCAGGGCATTACGCTGACGTTTCACTTCCATCAGTAAAGTCTGGTGGCCGGCGGCTGGGGGTAAGCGATGACGGAATTGTTGGTCGATCCGCAGATTGTCACGACAGTCGCTGCGAACATCGACGGCATCGGTTCATCGATTAAGGCGGCAACCGCAGCCGCCGCGGCACCCACATCCGGTGTATTAGCCGCGGCCGCCGATGAGGTGTCCGCGGCGATCGCGAATCTCTTTGGCTCCCACGGACAGGAGTTCCAGGCCGCCGTCAATCAGGTCGAGGCCTATCAGACGCAGTTCCAGCAGACCCTGACCGCGGCGGCGAATGCCTACGTGCAAACCGAGACCGCAGCGGTCGCCGCTCTGCAGGGAGCGCTGGGGGTGCCCGCCGCCGCAGTAGCGGCAGCGCCGGCAGCCACGATTCCGCCCTTCGATGCCCTTAAAACCGTCGTGTACATCGGCCCGACCGGCGTGCCAATTCCTCCGCCGGAGTATGCCACCGTCGCGAATAATCTTTACGTCCGTGCGATGGGTTCGATATCCAACATCCTCTACACACCTGAAGAGTTGTATCCGATAACTGGGGTCAGGAGCCTGACCCTGAACCAATCAGTATCCGAGGGTCTCACAATTCTCGGAAATTACGTTCAGTCGCAATTGGCCATCCCCGGCAATTCGCTCACCGTGTTCGGCTACTCACAGAGTGCAATTATTGCCTCGCTATATATGCAGCAGCTGG
>JAVROG010000213.1:0-9023 GCA_032162865.1 Mycobacterium sp.
GACCATGAACCTGCCGCCGCCCTGGTCCGGGGCAGGCAGTTGCGTGCCGAAATCGACCAGGGCTCCGATGCAATTGGCGTACTCATCGTCGCTGACGGCGTCAATACTCTGACGCCACCCGCCCCCGGCGGGTACGACCCCGACAGCGCGGATGGGCAGCGGCTACTTGACGACGCACTGGCCGGTGGGGACGTCGACGTCCTGACCCGGCTGCCCGGCGGGGTCGTCGGACGCGTGGCGTTCATGGTGTTGGCCGGCCTAACCGAGCCCGGGCCGAGATCGGCCAAGGAGCTCTACCGGGGCGCGCCCTACGGAGTGGGTTACTTCGCCGGTGCCTGGCAGCCGTGAGGCCACTCGCAATCATTGGCCCGACGGGCACCGGCAAATCGCAACTGGCGCTCGATGTCGTCGAGCGGTTGGCCGTCGAGGACGGCGGCCCGATCACAGCCGAAATCGTCAATGCCGACGCGATGCAGTTCTACCGCGGTATGGACATCGGGACCGCGAAGCTGCCTGTCGCCCGGCGCCGCGGCATTCCGCATCATCAGCTCGACGTCCTCGACGTCACCGAGACCGCGACCGTCGCGCACTATCAGCGGGCTGCCGTCGCCGACATCGAGTCGATCATGGGCAGGGGAGCGGTGCCGGTACTGGTCGGCGGGTCGATGCTCTACATCCAGTCACTGCTCGACAACTGGTCGTTTCCTGCGACGGATCCGACTGTGCGGGCGCGGTGGGAACAGCGGCTCGCCGAGGTCGGGGTGGGCCTGCTGCACGCGGAGCTGGCTCGTCAAGACCCAGCCGCGGCCGCGGCGATCCTGCCCACCGACGGCCGGCGCACGGTGCGCGCACTGGAGGTGATCGAGCTCACTGGGCAGCCTTTCGCTGCGTCCGCGCCGCGCATCGGCGCCGCCCGCTGGGACACTGTTATCATCGGATTAGATTGTGAGACAACGATTCTCGACGATAGGCTAGTGCGACGAACGGAATTGATGTTCGCCGATGGGCTGGTGGAGGAGGTCCGCGCGCTGCTCGGGCGCGGTCTGCGGAACGGCGTCACAGCGTCCCGGGCGCTGGGTTATGCCCAGGTGATTTCGGCACTCGACTCCGGCGGGACGGTCGATCTGCTGCGGGAGGCGCAGGAGCAGACCTTCGTCGGCACCCGCCGCTATGTGCGACGCCAGCGGTCCTGGTTTCGCCGCGATCACCGGGTGCACTGGATCGACGCCGCCAGAGCCGACGCGGTCGAGGAGGCTGCGCGGGCCTGGCGGCACGTAACCTGATCAGGTGATCTGCACATGATCTTCGCCAAGGGTCACGGCACCCAGAACGATTTCGTACTGCTGCCCGACATCGAAGCCCGGGTGCAGCTGTCGGCTGCCCGGGTCGCGGCGTTGTGCGACCGGCGCAGGGGCCTGGGGGCGGACGGCGTCCTACGGATCACCACCGCAGGGGCCGCAGTGACCGCCGGCGTGCTTGATCGGCTGCCTGAAGGGGTCAGCGGCCAAGACTGGTACATGGACTACCGCAACGCCGACGGGTCGACGGCGCAGATGTGTGGCAACGGTGTGCGGGTGTTCGCGCACTACTTGCGTGCCAGTGGTCTGGAATTGCGCGACGAGTTCGTCGTCGGGTCACTGGCTGGGCCGCGGTTTGTCATTCTGCACCACGTTGACCAGACCAGCGCCGACGTCACGGTCGACATGGGCAAGGCCAACAAACTGGGCAGTGGGAGCGAGGCCTTTGAAGCAGTCGTCGGCGGCCGGCGCTTCAGCGGTGTGGCGGTGGACGTCGGCAACCCGCACCTGGCCTGCGTGGATCCTGCGCTCAGTGTCGACGACTTGGCGGCGTTGGACGTCGCAGCGCCGGTCCAGTTCGATGCGACCCAGTTCCCGGAGGGCGTCAATATCGAGGTGTTGACGGCCCCGGTCAACGGTCCGGCCGGCGCTACGGTCTGCATGCGGGTACACGAACGCGGCGTGGGCGAAACCCGCTCGTGTGGCACCGGAACGGTGGCTGCCGCGGTCGCCGCGTTGGCAACGGCGGGGGCCGAGACCGGCGTCGTGACCGTGCGCGTCCCCGGGGGTGACGTCACCGTCACCGTCACCGACGCCACGAGCTTCCTGCGCGGCCCATCGGTGCTGGTGGCTCGGGGCGAGCTCGACGAGGGCTGGTGGAACGCACAGGCGTGATTTATTCGGATGCAAGGTGTGGCGCAACGTGCCACCATCGGAACTGGCTATGACACATCCAGATTCCCCCACGAAGGCAGATGCGCCCACTAGGGGCCCAGAATCGCCGCCGAGCCTCGGTGAGCTCGCGCTCGAAGACCGATCGGCACTGCGCCGGGTCGTCGGGCTGTCCACCGAACTCGCCGATGTCTCCGAGGTCGAGTACCGGCAGCTGCGGCTGGAACGAGTGGTGCTGGTCGGGGTATGGACCGAGGGTAGTGCGGCCGACAATCAGGCGAGCCTGGCCGAATTGGCCGCACTGGCCGAAACTGCAGGCTCCCAGGTGCTCGAAGGGCTTATCCAGCGGCGCGACAAGCCCGACCCGTCGACCTATATCGGCTCGGGTAAGGCGCAGGAACTGCGCGAAGTGGTCATCGCAACCGGGGCCGACACTGTGATCTGCGACGGCGAGCTTTCCCCGGCCCAGCTGACCGCGCTGGAAAGGGCCGTCAAGGTCAAGGTTATCGACCGCACCGCGCTGATCCTCGACATCTTCGCCCAGCACGCCACCAGCCGGGAAGGCAAGGCGCAGGTGGCGCTGGCGCAGATGGAATACATGCTGCCGCGACTGCGCGGTTGGGGTGAGTCGATGTCGCGGCAGGCCGGCGGTCGTGCCGGGGGCAGCGGCGGTGGCGTCGGCCTTCGTGGACCCGGCGAAACCAAAATCGAGACCGATCGGCGCCGCATTCGCGAACGCACGGCGAAGTTGCGACGCGAGATCAAGGACATGAAACAGGTCCGCGACACCCAGCGCAGCCGTCGGCTACACGCCGATATGCCCTCGATCGCCATCGTCGGCTATACGAATGCGGGCAAATCCAGTGTGCTCAACGCGCTGACCGGAGCCGGGGTGCTCGTTCAGGACGCGTTGTTCGCCACGCTGGAGCCCACCACCCGGCGCGCCGAGTTCGATGACAGCCGGCCCTTCGTCCTCACCGACACCGTCGGTTTCGTACGGCACCTGCCCACCCAGCTGATCGAGGCGTTCCGGTCCACCTTGGAGGAGGTGGTCGACGCCGACTTGTTGGTGCACGTCGTCGACGGCTCCGACGTCAACCCGCTGGCTCAGATCAGCGCCGTCCGCCTGGTGATCTCCGATGTCATCGCTGACCACGGGGCCGACCCACCACCCGAGCTGGTCGTGGTGAACAAAATCGACGCAGCGGGCGACCTGATGCTGGCCAGGCTGCGCCACGAACTGCCCGGCGCCGTCTTCGTCTCTGCCCGCACCGGTGATGGCATCGATGCGCTGCGTCGTCGAATGGCAGAGCTTGCGGTGCCGACCGACACCGCGGTCGACGTGGTGATTCCATACGACCGCGGAGACCTGGTGGCTCGCATGCACTCGGACGGGCGTGTCCAACAGGCGGACCATCAAGCCGACGGCACCCGGATCAGGGCGAGGGTTCCGGTAGCACTGGCCGCTGCGCTTCGAGAATTCGGTCCAGGTTCGACGCCCTGAGCGCGGGCCGGACCCGAGCGCGGGCTGGGCGCCTTGCGCGCGCTCGACGCCCTCGAGATCCTTCCGCAGGCTCGTGCTCCTCCCGGCCATGCCGCCTCTCAACCAACCGCCTGGTTGGTATATGTTGGGCAGCAAAGTCTTTCTTCGCCGGAGGTAATTCATGGGCAGCGCCGTCAAGTACCAGCGCACACTTTTCGAACCCGAACACGATCTGTTCCGCGAGTCCTATCGGGGGTTCCTCGACCGCCACGTCGCGCCGTATCACGAGGAATGGGAAAAGGCCAAGATCGTCGACCGTGGGGTGTGGCTGGAGGCCGGCAAACAGGGCTTTCTGGGCATGGCGGTCCCGGAGGAGTACGGCGGCGGGGGCAACGCCGACTTCCGGTACAACACGATCATCACCGAGGAAACCGCAGCCGGACAATACAGCGGGATCGGCTTCGGGCTGCACAACGACATCGTCGCGCCCTACCTGCTGGCACTGTCCACCGAAGAGCAGAAGCAGCGGTGGCTGCCGAAGTTCTGCAGTGGAGAGCTGATCACGGCGATAGCGATGACCGAGCCGGGAACCGGTAGCGACCTGCAGGGCATCAAGACCCGGGCGGTCAAAGAGGGCGATCACTACGTGCTGAACGGGTCAAAGACATTCATCACCAACGGGATCAACTCCGACCTGGTGATCGTGGTGGCCCAGACGGACCCCGAAAAGGGCGCACAAGGGTTCAGTCTGCTGGTCGTTGAGCGCGGCATGGAGGGCTTCGAGCGCGGCCGCCACCTGGACAAGATCGGGCTGGACGCCCAGGACACCGCCGAACTGTCATTCACCGACGTGAAGGTGCCGGCCGAAAACCTGCTGGGTGAGGAAGGCATGGGGTTCATCTACCTGATGCAGAACCTGCCTCAGGAGCGGATCAACATCGCGATCATGGCCGCCACCGCCATGGAGTCGGTGCTGGAGCAGACGCTGCAATACACCAAGGAGCGCAAGGCTTTTCGCAAGCCAATCGGCAGCTTCCAGAACAGCCGGTTTCTGCTGGCCGAATTGGCCACCGAGGCCACCGTGGTCCGCATCATGGTCGATCAATTCCTGGCCCTGCACCTGGACGGGAAACTGACGGCTGAACAGGCCGCGATGGCCAAGTGGTATTCGACCGAGAAGCAGGTTCACCTGATCGACCGCTGCCTGCAGCTGCACGGCGGATATGGCTACATGCGCGAATACCCGGTTGCCCGTGCTTATCTCGACGCGCGGGTGCAGACGATCTACGGCGGTACGACCGAGATCATGAAGGAGATCATCGGCCGCTCGCTTGGTGTCTAACGCACGGGTCAGCCCCGCGCGTCGTGGGCGTCATGCGCGCTCTGCAATAACGCCGCGAGTTCCTCGTCCTGCCTGATCTGGGCGCTGTGTTTGGCTGGAAGCGCGTCGATCTCGTGCTCGGCGTCCAGCAGCGCGGCGTAGGCTTCCTGGGCCTCCCGCTGCCGTTCATCAGGATCGCCCTGGTGATCGGGTTCTTCAACGGAGTCGAGATATTCGAGGGCGTTCCGGCGTGCCCGCGCTGCGGCGTTGAGCTTGCGTCCTTGCGTCGAAAACAGCGATGCCAGCGTTGTGATCACCAGGATTGCGATGATCACCACCAACGAGATCGTGATGCTGATTTCCACTACGGGGACCGGATTGCCGTGATTGATGAACGCAAGGTTGTTGCCGTGCAACGCTTCCAGGATCAGTTTGACGCCGATGAAACCCAGAACCACGGCCAGACCGTAGGACAGATACACCAGCCGATCCAGCAGGTTGTCGATCAAAAAGTACAACTGGCGAAGACCCAACAGCGAGAACGCGGTTGCGGCGAAAACCAGGTAGACGTTCTGGGTCAGACCGAACATCGCCGGCACTGAATCGAAGGCGAACAACAGATCGGTGCCGCCGACCGCGATCATGACCAGCAGCAGGGGAGTCATCACCCGCTTGCCATTCTCCGTGATGAACAACTTGTCGCCGTCGTAATCCTTGGATGTCGAAAGGAAGCGGTTGGCTAGGCGAATGACCACGTTGTCGGCGCTACGGTCTTCTGTCTCTGCGGGTTTGGCGAGTTTGCCCGCCATCACCAGCAGCGCCAGGCCGAACACATAGAACGCCGAGTTGAAGGTGTTGATGAGCGCGGCGCCAAGAACGATGAAGACGGTGCGCGCGACGAGCGCGAACGCGATGCCGAACAACAGAACCTTCTGTTGCGCGACGCGCGGCACCGCGAAACTGCTGATGATCACCAGGAATACAAACAGGTTGTCAACCGAGAGGGCTTCATTGCTCAGATAGCCTGCGAAGTATTCGATTGCCATGCGGGGGCCGCCGAAAATGGCTACGCCGAGACCGAAAACGAAGGCAATCCCGATGTAGACCGTTGACCAGATTGCGGATTCCCGTAACGTCGGCACGTGCGTATTGCGGACCTGAAAGGTGTAGTCGAACAGCATCAATCCGACGACCATGACGATCGTGAGAGCCCAGACAAGTCCGGAAACACCCATTTGCGCTGGGATTCCTCTCACGGCCTCAGGCGGGATGCTGTCTCCGGCACGGTAACCCAACCGGTGTGCGCTCCGCAGCGCGGTTTTTCGCGACATGAGCGCGGCACGGCATCATTTCGACATCGGCTCGATATCCGTTTCCGTAACGTTTACGATTTGACTTCGTATTTCTCCATCGCAAGAGCAAAGTTATGCGAGCCCGGTGACGATGCGGATCGTAGCTGGGGAACGGCCCACGGCGGTGAATCCGCCGGCTCACCAGGTGGGCAGGGCATCGGCTGGGAGGCTTGGTGAACGGGCAAAGGGGTCAATTGAGCAAGCTGGTCGGTCGTGCGCTGCTCGGCTTGGCGGCCACCGCGTTGGCCACCGGGCTGGCGTTCGCGTTTCTGGCGCCTCCTGCGTCCGCTTCTCCGATCGGCGACGCCGAGGCCGCCATGATGGCCGCATGGGAGAAGGTCGGCGGCGATACGTCGACGCTCGGGGCCAGAAAGGGCGACGTCTATCCCGTAGGGGACGGATTCGCGCTGGACTTCGACGGCGGGAAGATGTACTTCACCCCCGCCACCGGCGCCAAATTCATGTTCGGCCCGATCCTGGACAAATACGAGTCACTCGGCGGACCGGCAGGCAGCGACCTGGGATTCCCGACCATCAACGAAGTTCCCGGCCTTGCCGGCCCCGATAGCCGGGTGAGCACCTTCGCTGCCAGCGACAATCCGGTGATTTTCTGGACGCCTGACCACGGCGCTTTCGTTGTTCGCGGCGCGCTCAACGCCGCCTGGGACAAGCTCGGCAGTTCGGGTGGCGTCCTGGGGGCCCCCGTCGGGGATGAGACCTACGACGGTGAGGTCACCTCGCAGAAGTTCAGCGGTGGGCAGGTGTCCTGGAATAGAAAGTCCAAGGAATTCACCACCAACCCGGGCAACCTGGCCGAACAGCTCAAGGGCCTGCAAGTGGCAATCGATCCCACCGCGGCCATCAACATGGCCTGGCGGGCAGCCGGTGGCGCGGGTGGTCCACTGGGCGCCAAGAAGGGCGGCCAGTACACGATCGGCGGCGATGGCATCGCTCAGGACTTCAACGGCGGCAAGATCTTCTTCAGCCCGGCCACCGGCGCTAACGCGGTCGAGGGTCCGGTCCTGCAGAAGTACGAGGCGCTGGGCGGGCCGGTCAGCAGCGAACTGGGCTTTCCCGTTGCCAATGAGGCCGACGGCGGCATCACGCCGGCCAGCCGCATCGCCACGTTCTCAGCGGCCGACAAGCCGGTAATTTTCTGGACCCCGGACCATGGCGCGTTTGTCGTGCGGGGAGCCATGAAGGCCGCGTGGGACAAGCTCAAAGGGGCCACTGGCAAACTCGGCGCGCCGGTCGGTGACCAGACCGTGGATGGCGACGTGGTGTCGCAGAAGTTCACCGGCGGCAACATCTCGTGGAATCGCGCCAAGAACACCTTCACCACCGATCCGGCGAACCTGGCGCCGCTGCTGTCCGGTCTGCAGGTCTCCGGACAGAACCAGCCCAGTAATTCCGCATCGCCTCCGCCCGGCAAGAAATTCAGCTTTCAATGGTGGTGGCTGGTAGCCGCCGTCCCAGTGCTGCTGCTCATCGTGATGTTTGTGCTGGTGGTGGTGGGCCTTCGTCGGCGCCGGGTTGGTCGCGACGCCCCTGCGTACGAACTCGATCGGGTCCAAGATGCGGCCGCCGAGTTCGACGCGGGCCCCGACAGCCACTGGCAGCACGATGAAGTCGACTACGGTTCGGAGCGCTTTCCGCCCGTCGACCAGCATCCCGAGGAGAATCCGTTGCCCGATCCCGGCTCGGGGGGACGGGTCAGCTGGTCCAGAGCCGCGGAGGCCAACGCGGGCGGTGGCGCGCCTGGTCTCGGCAGCGAGGTCTATGAGCACAGCGGCGGTCCAAATGCCGACGACTATTCCGACGATGCAGACGAGGGCGACCATTTCGACGAGGGCTTCGAATACGACGAGTACGACGAGGATGAGGACCAAGACAGGTTGGACACCGCCCCCACCCCGATCGTGACGCGCGCAGCCTTCGGCCAGCCCGTCGATCTCGAGCCGGACGTTGCGGAAACGGTTTCGCCCGAAGCGTTCGCGCCGGAGGTCTCGGTGCCGCAGATCGACGTGCCGGCGGCCCCGGTGCCGCAGGTTGAGGTCCCCGAAGCCCACCCGGACGGCGAATTTCCCGATATCTTCTACCCGCTGGATGTCGCTGCGGACGACGAGCTGCCCGACGCGGCATATCAGGATGCCGGTCCACCGGCTGAGGTGCGACCGGGACGGCATGCTGCCGCGGACCACGCGGAGTATGCCGCAGCGGCAGCGGCGGAGTATGCCGCCGCACCGGAGTCCGAGGCACCGGAGTCCGAGGCACCGGAGTCCGAGGCGCCGGCAGCTGTGGCGGCGGAGAGCCCGGTAGCGCGCCCCACCATCCATCTCCCGCTCGCCGATGACCCGTACCGGGCTCCGGACGGCTATCCCATCAAGGCCAGTGCCAGGTTCGGCTTGTTCTACACCCCCAACAGCGCGCTGTACGACGACACCCTGGCCGAAATCTGGTTCGCCAACGAGGAAGTCGCACAATCCAACGGGTTTGTCAGAGCCGATTAGGCGAGCGCTATATCTTGCGAATGACCGTGACAACCTTGCCCAGGACGGTCGCGTCATTGCCCGGTATCGGATCGAACGCTGGGTTGTGCGGCATCAGCCACACCTGACCGCCAGCCCGCTTGAACGTCTTGACGGTGGCTTCGCCGTCGATCATGGCCGCCACGATGT
>JAVROG010000214.1:0-5415 GCA_032162865.1 Mycobacterium sp.
GCCGCACTCGCAGACGGTGCAGTGGATGAAGCCGCTGAGGCCAGCGACGCCGCCCACCAGCGATTCAAAGGGTGGCCCTGGCTCGCGACTACCATCAACAAGCCCGCCGCCCAGGTCGCGCTAGCACGTGGCGATCTAGCGACAGCGCGCCGGTACGCCGATGCGGACGTGGATGCGGCACTCGGCTGGTTCACCGTGCACGCGCTTACCACCCGGGCCCGAGTAGCCTTGGCGCAGAAGGAGTTCACACAGGCCGAACACGATGCCCACGAAGCGCTGGTCCGCGGGTCGGAGATGCGGGCTTTCCTTTTCGTCCCCGACCAGCTGGAGATTCTCGGCGCTTTGGCCGGCGCTGCCGGTCGGCACCTGGACGCCGCCCGGATCTTCGGCGCGACGGCGGCTATTCGGCAGCGCATCGGCGTCGTACGTTTCCGGATCTACGACGCAGGGTACGCGCAAGCGTTTCAGGAGACCCGTAAAGCGTTGGGGGAAACAGAATTTAATGCAGCCTGGGAAGCCGGGCTGGCGCTGTCCGCCGACGAAGTGATCGCGTACGCTCAGCGCGGTCGCGGCGAACGCAAGCGGCCGTCCAGCGGTTGGGACTCATTGACTCCGACCGAGCTCGAAGTTGTGCGCCTCGTCAGCGAGGGGCTGGGCAACAAAGACGTCGGCGCCCGGTTGTTCATCTCCCCGCGTACCGTGCAGACCCACCTCACCCACGTTTACAACAAACTCGGGCTCACGACGCGCATGCAACTGGCCCAAGAAGCCGCGCGTCGCGCCTGACTTTCTTCAGCCGATCAGGTCCAGCGTCCCCAAGTCACGAATGGCGCCGCAACCCCGCCGCAGCATGGTCAGCACCATGTCGTCGCCGCGCTCGGTGGCGGTGGCGAAGGCGAATCCCAACGCCGAGATCAGAACTGTGTGCGGCATCCCGAGTCGATAGTCGCGCCAGCATGTTTCGCTGTCGTAGTCGGTGACGCCGTGGCCCAACAGTGCCTGCCGGTAGTCCTCAACGAGCTCCGCTTCGAGGGTCGCGCGCAGTTCGGCATCGAGGCTGGTGGCCGTGAAGTAGGCCAGATCCCTTGCCGGAAGCCCGATGCCGAGCGTCTGCCAGTCCACCACGCTCACCCGGGTGTGATCGGGATCGAACAACAGGTTGTCCAGGCGGTAGTCGCCGTGGAGCAGAGCGAAGCGGTCCCGCTCGCTGAGCAACCAGGGCGTCACCAGAGCCATTGTCGCAGAGAAAGTTTCGCGATCCTCGGGGGTCATTCGGTCACCGAGTTTATCCAGCGTGATGTCGGCGCTCATCAGCGCCACGTCCCCGAGGCCCTTGGCGGAATCCTCATCCGGGCGGCCGAAGGCGATGCCGGGCAGGTCCAACCACACCGGATCGCACCAGCTGGGCCCGTGTAGACCGGCCAGCGCCCTTACCGTCAGCCGCGCCTCCTGCTCGCCGCAGCCCGCCAGCTGATCTCCTTGCACCGCGGGCGCTTGATCTGCCAGTAGCAGCGCGTATTCCATTGCATCCTCGGTGATCTCACAATAGAAGCACTCCGGTGTCGGCACCTGCACCCGATCCGCCACCGAGGTGTAGAACGCGCATTCGCTGCGATAGCCGAAGACGACGCGGTCGCGCACGGCGTCGTCCTGAGCCGGCAGCTTGATCACGAACGTTCGCGGAAGTCCACCCGGATCGGTCCCATAGGTGGCCGTCACCCGGTAAGTGGCTCCGGTCTGCCCGGTGCCGATCGCCACCACGTCGGCGTGGGCCACCTCGACTGGTGTGCCTCGATAGCTGAGCACCGTCGACAACCACTGGGCCGTCACATCGGCGGGATACCGCGGGATCGCCAATACGGCACTCATCACACAACTGTAAGGCATACGGCATGAACTTCCGGCCGGGGCCTTGCCGGTTCTTGTTCCGACCCTACTGGGCGAGGATCCGCCAGTCGGCAGCTTCGTGTTGCTGACGCCAGAATTCACTGAAACGCCCACCCGCGGCCAGCAATTCGTCGACTCCGCCGTCCTCGACCACTCGGCCGTTCTCCACGAACAGCACGCGGTCGGCATGACGAATGCTGGCCAACCGGTGGGCCACGATGACCCGGGTGTGTGCATGCGGATCGGCGGTGAGAGCCTCGACCACCGCCACCTCGTTCTCGTTGTCCAGAGCACTGGTCGCCTCGTCGACCAGCAGTGTCGGCGCGCCCTTCAGCAGGGCACGGGCGATGCTGACCCGCTGGCGTTCGCCGCCGGACAGTGCCGACCCGGCTTCACCGACAACGGTGTCCACCCCGTCGGGAAGTCTGCCGGTGAGCTCGTCGACCCGCGCCAACCGAACCGCGCGCTCGAATCGCGCTTCGTCGGCTCCCGGATCGCCGGCGAGCACGTTTTCGCGGATCGTTCCGTGGAAGAGGTACGGGTGTTGGAAGACGACGCTGCTCGCGGCGCGACGAGCATCGGCAGTCAATGTGGCCGCGTCAACGCCGTCGATGAGCACCCGCCCACGGGTCGGCTGGTGCAGTCCGGCGATCAGCGCCAGGACGGTGCTCTTGCCGGAGCCCGATGGCCCGACAATGGCCGTCGCGGTTCCCGGCTCCAACGAGAAGCTGACGCCGTCGAGGACCGGGGTGCCGCCCGCGCCGTCGTAACTGAAGGAGACGTCGTCGAATTCGAGCCGAGGCGCCGCGGCGGCGTCACGCAAGACATCGGTCCCGATTCCCAGCGACGGCGCGGTGAGCACCGAACGGATGCGATCGAGTGTGGCGCGGACAGTTTCGAGCGCCGGCGCCAACTCGCTGACGGTGACGAATGGCTCCAGGTAGCGGGCCATCACGACGATCAGTGCGACAGCTTCAGGCACCGTGAGCTTTCCGCCCACAGTCAGTGCCGTGGTGACACCGGCAAGCAGGATCAACGCCAACTGGCTCGCGATGCTGAACAACAGCTGCCCAGGAATCTGCATGCCCAGGAGCCGAATCGTCGCACTGTGCTGCGCGCTCAGCGCGTCGCCGACCAGACTGCGGGCCGGCTCGACGCGCCGCGCGGCGCGCAACGCCTGCTGGGTTCGGGCGAACTCGATGATGCGCTCGGTCAGCGCACTGTTGGCGTCACCGGCTGCGGCGTCAGCGCGGCGCGATAGCCGCACCGAGGCCCACAGCGCTCCGAGCAGCAACGGCACGCCGGCCAGCGCTGCCGCGCCGAGTTGCCAGGAGACCGGCAGCAGGACCAGCCCTATCACCGCCGGCAGCAGCACTCCGCTGAGCAGCGGCGTCAGCAGGTTGACCACCAAGCCGACGAGTTCGGGCCCGGTTGAGGCGATCGCCTGCCGCGCCGTTGCGGTGTTGTCGCCGCCGAACCATTCCAGCCGGACTTCGGGAAGTCGGTCGGCGATGTCGTGCTGGGTGTGGTCCAGAACGGCAAATCCCAGGTCGAATCCGATCCGCGCGGTGGTGGTGTCGATCACCCAGCCGAGCACGGTAGCGGCGGTGAGCCAGCCCAGCCACGCCAGCGCGCGCTGCGGCGACTCGCCGAATAAGGCGCCGACCAGGGGGACAAGCAACACCGTGCCCACCGCTCGGACCACCACCGAGACGAACGTCAGGACGGCATAAGTGAAAACTTTGCCGCGACGGTCGGCCGGCACCAGGCCTATCCAGGTGCGGATCATCGTGGCGCCCCCTGTCGCTCCAACATCGAGACCGACACCGCGGCGGGCTGACCGGTTTCCCACAGGCGGCGGTAGCGGCCGTCGGCGGCGAGCAACTCGTCGTGGGTACCGCGCTCGGCAACACGGCCGTGGTCGAGCACCACGATCTGGTCGGCGCCGGTGATGGTGTGCAGCCGATGGGCGATCACCAGCACGGTGCGGTCTCGGGTCAGCCGGTTGAGCGCTTGCTGCACCAGGTATTCCGATTCGGGGTCGGCGTAGGCGGTGGCCTCGTCGAGGATCAGGACCGGGGTGTCGGCAAGGATCGCACGGGCGATGGTCAACCGTTGCTTTTCCCCGCCCGAAAGCGCAGCGCTGGCGCCCAGCACCGTGTCGTAACCCTTTGGCAGACGCAGGATGCGGTCGTGAATCTGCGCTTCGCGGGCCGCGGCCTGGATCTGTGCGATGGTGGCATCGGGGACCGCCAACGCGATGTTCTCGGCGACGGTGCCGTGCACCAGTTGTGTCTCCTGCAGGACGAAGCCGACCCGCGTGTACAGCTCATCGGCGGTCAGCGACCGAATGTCCTGTCCCCCAACGCGTATCGACCCCTCGTGAATGTCGTGGAATCGGGCCAACAACGCGGCGAGGGTGGACTTTCCGGAGCCCGACGGACCGACGAGCGCGGTGACCGTGCCGGGCCGCAGTTCGAGCGACACGTCGCGAATCACCGGGACGTCGGGCCGGTAGCCGAAGCTGACGCGATCGAAGACCACCATGGAAGGGTGGGCCGCGTCGGATGTTTCGCGCGGGTGTTCGTCGACCTCGAGTTCGGGCTCGGCGAGCGCGATCTGGAGGCGTCGGGCGGCCAGCGTCCCGCCGCGAATGCCGGCAACGCCATAGCCGATGCCGAGCAATCGGGAACCGAATGTGGTGCCCAACAACAGGAACGGCAGCAGGTTGACCGGCTCCATCCGGTGCGTGACCACCAGCAGGGTGCCGATTGTCGCGATGAGCCACAGGAACGTCGACGGCCGGGTGGCCAGATCCATCATGGTCTTCTTGCCGGAAAGTGGACGCTGCCAGGCCACCAGGAATCCGATGTACTCGTCCAAGCGGCGCCGGAATGTCGACGCGGTGGCCCCGCCGAAGACGCGGATCACCGGCTGGCCCTCTAGGTAGGCACCGGCTTCGGTGCTCATCTTCTCGGCCCACCGTTGTGACTGAGCGACCCGCGGGCCGGACTGAATCATCAGGGCCGACGACGTCACCAGGTAGACCAGCACCGGACCGAACAAAACGAGCGCCACCCGCCAATCGACGACGAACAGATAGATCAGCACCGCCACCGGCGCGACCACCGCGTTGACCGCATCCGGGATCGCGTGTGTGACTAGGTAGTGCAACGACAGGGTGTCGTCCTGGACCAGCTGCTTGATCGAGCCCGATCCGCGCGCGGTGAACCAGCCCAGCGGCAGCCGGGATAGCTTGCCCAACAGCCGCGACCGCACGTCGCTGGCGAATCGCGCGTCGACGACGTGCAGCCAGAGAGTCAGCGCGGAGCCAAGTAGCGTGCCCAACCCCAGTAGCGACACAGCCGCGATCCCCAGGTTCCACAACTGGGACTTCTCGGCGCCCGCAACCAGTAGGCGGGCGAGTTCGACCAGCAGCACGAACGGAGCCAGCTGCACCAGCGTGATGATGGCCTGCAGCACCCCGGAGACGATCAACGCCGAGCGCAGCGGCGCGAGCAACTGGCC
>JAVROG010000215.1:0-26517 GCA_032162865.1 Mycobacterium sp.
CCGTGGGCAGGTCGGCGCCGTCGTCCACCCAGATCAGCACGCGCGGCAGGTCGTCGGGCAGCGCGTCGAGCAGGCCGAGGAACTCGCTGTCGTGCATGACCACGCTGACGTTCTCGCGCTCACAGACTTCCGCGAACTGCGGCTTGGCGAAACCCGTGTTCATCAGCACCAGGCGACAGCCGAGCTTGCCGCACGCGGCCATCGCGATGACCAGGCCACGATGATCGCGGCACAGTAGCCCGACGACGGAGCCCGCGGCGACGCCCAGAGATTGCAGGCCATGCGCCAACGCCCAGGATTGGTCGTCGACCTGCGCAAACGTCAACGTCCCGCGTTCGTCGACGATCGCCGGCAGCGTCGGATACCTGCGGCCACCCAGGATCGTCATCGTGGCCTGCGGTCCGTACACGCGCGTGAGTTTGGCGGCCTGAATTGTCGAATTCAGATCTCTCAGGTCGATGATGCCGGTATCGGTGAGCCGCTTGACCGCGCGTCCCGACTCGGTGACTTGCTGCAGCTTCTGCCGAATACCGCTCAGTGCACTGGCCATAGGGCCCCTTCGACGACGATTTGCGAGAACCGTAGCAGTCGTTCGTGACCGACGAACCGAACGGGACGAGGTGTCAAAACCCGGCACCCGGGTATGTTTGCGGGCGTATGACTACAGCACGGACTCAACCGGATCAGCGCGAACTCGACGGCGTCCGGCGGATCGTCGATGCAATTTCCAAGGCATTCGCCGGCAAGATCGTCGGGCAACGCGACCTGCAGGAGTCGCTGCTGATCGGTCTGCTCGCGGGCGGGCATATTCTGCTCGAAAGCGTGCCGGGTCTGGCCAAGACCACCGCCGCCAAGGTGATCGCGGAGTCGGTTGACGGCCGGTTTCAACGCATCCAGTGCACGCCTGACCTGCTGCCCAGCGACATCATCGGTACCCAAATCTATGACTCGGCAACGAACTCGTTCGTCACCCAGCTCGGTCCGGTGCACGCCAACATCGTGCTCCTCGACGAGATCAACCGGTCAAGTGCGAAGACCCAGAGCGCCATGCTCGAGGCGATGGAGGAGCGGCAGACCACGATTGCCGGGCACGTGCACCCGCTTGCCGAACCTTTTCTGGTCATCGCCACCCAGAACCCCGTCGACCAGGAAGGCACCTATCCACTGTCGGAGGCGCAGACCGACCGCTTCCTGCTCAAGGAGATCGTGCGCTACCCCTCCCCGGAAGAGGAGGTGGAAGTGATGTCGCGGATCGACAGAGGCCTCTACGACAAGGGTCGGCCGACCAGGGCCGCGGTCAGCCTCGACGACGTGCTGCGCCTGCAGGATGTAGTGCGCCACGTCTATATGGACAAGGCGCTGATGCTCTACGCGAGCCAACTGGTCGACGTGACCCGCCATCCTGCGCAGGCATTGCCCAAGCAGATGGCGCGCCTGGTCGAGTACGGCGCCAGCCCACGCGCCACGATCGCCTTCTGCAAGGCGGCACGGGCGCGGGCGGTGCTGTCCGGTCGGGCGCACGTGCTGCCCGAGGACATTGCGAAGCTGGCGCATCGGGTGTTGCGGCACCGGCTCATCCTGGGATTCGAAGCGGCCAGCGCCAACGTCACCCCCGAGACCGTGATTGACGCCGCGATGCGGGTCATCAGGGTCCCCTGAGGTGCCAGACGGCCACCGTGGGCAAGCACCTCAACCGGGCGAAAACGCACTTCGGCACCGACACCCGCGGTCTGCTCGAAGGCGGCCGCTACGCGCTGTTACACACGCGCAGCATGGAATTCGACGACCTACGCGCGTATGTTCCCGGCGACGACGTGCGCGATATCGACTGGAAGGCCTCAGCGCGTTCGGGCAGCGTGCTCATCAAACGGTTCGTCTCCGAGAAGCACCACAAAATCCTGCTCGTCGCCGACGCCGGTCGCAACATGTCGGCGCTGGCCCCGAGCGGGGAGTACAAGCGCGACGTGGCCGCGCACATCATGGGTGCGGTGGGGTTGATCGGCTTACGACGGTCCGATCAGATCGGCATGGTCTACGGTGACCGCCGCGGCTCGGTGAACGTCCCCCAGCGGCGCGGCGAGCCACACATCGAGGGACTGTTGCACCGCTGGTACCAACACAGCATGACCGATCCCGGCGCCAGCAACGTCACCGCCCAACTCGATTACGTCGCAACGCATTACCGACACACCATGCTGATCATCGTGGTGTCGGACGAACCCGACATCGGCCGGCATCGGGACGACCCGCTCAGCCAAGTGCTGGTCAGGCTGGGCGCGCGTCACGACATCATGTGGGCGATGGTGTCGGACATGCCCGCGGTGGGTCCCGACAACACCGACGGGTTCGACGTCGCCACCGGCCGTTTCGTTCTGAACGGAGCCGACCTCGGCCCGCGTGTCGTCACCGCTTACCGCCGCGCTGAGCAGGTCCGTCGCTCCCGCCTTGGTGCATTCCTGACCGCTCATTCCGTCTCGCATGCGACCATCGCCGGCAGCGACGACATCCGGCGCGAACTCGTCGGCCTGACCGAGGCGAGCGCCCGTGCCGGATGATCTGCTGCGCCATGTGATTGGGCCGCAACCCTACTCATCGTGGTGGCTGTGGTTGGCGCTGCTGCTGGTGCTTTCCGTCATCGGTTGGTACGCAGGAGTTTTCGTATGGACGCAGCCATCGCACCGGTTGCGGCGGATCCCCGTCGTGCGGCGACTGCATGCCTGGCTGATTCGCCACCGGTTCGCCCGCCGCGTGCGGAGCATCGCCGACGAGCACGTTGCCGGGCAGCTGTCGGCCCCGGTGGCGTGCGCGGCGATCAGCCGGACGGTGCGCAGTTTTCTGCATCAGTCGACCGGTGCGCGCGCCCAGTACCTACATGTCGGAGCGATGGCCGACGCGGACCTGGCCGCGGCCGCGCCGCTGCTCACCCGACTCGGTGACGCGCAATTCAACCCTGCGGCGGGCGTCACGGAAGCCTGGGTGGCAGACGTGAGCGCTCGGGCCCAGGAGTTGATTCGCTCGTGGACCTGAAGTGGTGGCCGGTTGCCGCCATCGGATCGGCGTGCTTCGTCGCCGTCGTGGTGCTTGCAGCACTGCTGCCCATGACTGCTGCCCGCGAACGGCTACGCCCGCTGGCCAACGTCGCACGGCTGACGCGGCTGCCCGAATACGCGAAAGTGGCCCGGCTGCGTTCGCTGTCGACGGTCGTGACGCTTGTGGTACTGACGGTCATGTTCGGCGCCGCGACCTGGGCGGCGGCCCGTCCGACCGGGGCCGGCAAGGACTTCGACGCCACGCACCCCGAGGACATCATGCTCTGCGTCGGGCAGCCGGTGACCGATGTCGCGACGGCTGAATTTCTCGACTACTTCGCGCGCCAAGCCGCGGATTCCGATCAGACCACGGCGGCAAATCAGACTCAACGCATCGGATTGACGTCGGTCAACCGTCGCGTGGTGCCGCTGACCCGCGACCGTCAGTACGCCGCGGCTCGGTTCGGTGAGTACGCGCACCCACGTGCGGCGCAGTCGGCGTCCTTCGCGCCGACGGTGTTGTACACGGACTACGCAGTGAGCGTGAACGACGTTCTGGCGCTCTGCATCTCAGGGTTTCCCTCCTTCGAAGCGCACAGCCCGCGCCGACGCTCGGTGATCTACCTCGGACCGTCAGATCTGCGCAATGTCGGGGAGCAACGCGCCGCACTGTTCACCGCCGGCGCTGCGCGAGACCTGGTCGAACGCGCTGGTGTCCAGCTCAATGTGGTCGACACGGCCCCGACCCCCGGAAGCGCTTCGCTGCTTGCGCTCACCGAGCTGACCGGTGGCCGATACCTGGTGCCGGGGCCGGAGACTGGGGCCATCAATCAGGCACTCAACACGATCCGTGCGCACACCCCACCGGCGCACTCGGCCGACGGCATTGTCGTCAAGGCAGACTCCTGGGATGCGCCGGTATTGCCACTCGCGATCGCGTTGATGACGGCGGCCGTGCTTTCGGTGGCCTTGTTGATGTTACGGCGATGACGTTCCAACCCGTGCTGCCCTGGGCGATCCTCGCCGTCGTCGCTGGCGCCCTCGCCCTGGCGCGCGTCGTAGCGCTGCGGCAGGTGCTCTGGTCGGCGGGGCGCCGGCGTGTCCGCGCGGTCCTGCGGTGGAGCGGCGTGACTCTGGTGGTGTTATTACTCGTTGCCGCGGCTACCCGCCCGGCGCTTCGCGACAACGAAACCCGAAGGGGCACAACGGCGGCAGCCGGGGAAAATCTCAACATGTTCCTGGTCGTCGATCGATCTGTCGGCTCGAGTGTCGCGGATTATGGCACCGGAGAATCGCGGATCGCGGGGATGCGCGATGACATTGCGGCATTGCTAGGGCAGTACCCGGCGGCTCGGTACGCACTCGTCGCCTTCGCCTCAAGGGCCGCGCTGGAGTGGCCGCTGTCGCAGGACGTACGGAGTCTGCGCCCGACCATCGCGGCTCTCGGCTCCTACCCGGGTGGTCCCGACGCGCGATTCGACGTCAACGTCGCCGCGGCAGGCAACCTGTTGCGGTATCAGCTGATCCAAGCGAGGCAGCAGTATCCAGGTTCACGGAACGTGGTGCTGTACTTCGGTTCCGGTGCGCCCGCTTCGCGCGCGCCACAGGGAGACTTCGACCTCACCCGGGGTCTGGTGGACGGCGGAGCGGTGCTGGGCTATGGCCGCAGCGAGGCGATCGACGAAGGCGAATTGCGGCAAGTCGCACGACAGCTAGCCGTGCCGTACGTGCACCGAGATCCGGGTCAGCCATTCCGCGCGGACCTGCCTGACACGCCGGACACCACCGGCATCCGGTCGGCCGATGTCGAACGCATCGAGCTGTATTGGCTGCCTGCGTTGCTGGCGGCGGGGCTGCTGCTCACCGAGATTTATCTTTCGGTCCGTGAGTACCGGCGCGGCCGCATCGCCCGACGGGACTTGCGGTCATGACCGCCAGACCGGCACGGCTGCGGCTGCGACGACGGCTGCTGATCTACTCGGCCCCGCTGATCATCGTTGCGCTGCTGGCCGCCGCCAAGCTGATATCGGTTGTAGTGGTGGGGAATTCGGCCGTCTCTGCCTTTGCGGGCGGCGACGGGAACGCGGTGCGGGCCGATGCGGGGGTCCTCGGCGTGGCCAACGTGGTGGAACCGGCGAAGGCGCCGTTCGCCGCCGGCACCGCCGCGGTGCTCGACGGCCGGCTCGACGATGCCAACGGTGACTTCACCGCCGCGCTTGACCGCACCGATGCCACCCGCTCCTGCCCGGTGCGGGTCAACCTTGAACTGGTCCGCGAAACCCAGGGCGACCGGGCCGCGTCGGCAGGTGACCGGGCGCGCGCCGAGGAACGTTATACGAGCGCGCTGACGATCGTCGGCGATGCGCCGCAAGCCTGCTTCGCAGGCAATAGCGATCCCGACCCGCAGCGGCGGGCCATCCGTGACGATGCCGCTAACCGGTTGGCCGCCAAGAGAACTGGGCTGACTGCCCCGCCGCCAGCGCTGCCACCACCCCCGCCCCCAGCGGCTCCGCCTCCTCCACCGCCGCCGCCGCCGCTCATCGCACCCGACGGCCGGGAGATCCCCGCCCGTCAGCTCGACCCGGGCCATGGCGATCCGCTGGACAAGTTGCTGCAGGTGCTACAGGACGCGGCAGACGCCGCGCCGCCGGGGGAGCAGCCGTAAACGCGATCGCGGCCGGGCTAGCAGGGATGCAGATATCGAGGGTTGGCTGCGCCTCCCGTTGTCGCGCCAAGCCATAGACCGGCAGAGGCGAGTAGCGCAATGAGGCCCATCGTCAACCCGACGATCCCCAGCAACCGATACACGCCGCGCGTGCGCGCACGTCCGAACAGTCCACTGAAACCCGTTGCTACCGCAATGATGCTCAACAATGCGCCCACCGGCGCCGTCAAAATGGCAGCCGTTCTCATTCCCTCATCGACCAGGCATCCCGCCGTAACTCCGTGACTGGCGACCAGGAAGTAGATGCCGAGGGCGATTGCGGTCCAAGCCAGCAAGGCAGCGATGATCGACGCTGTACCCAGCCAAGTTCGGGGCTCGGCCGCGACGGCCCCGTGCGGCGGGTATGGAGGTGGCGCATTCGGCGGCCACGGCTGGCTCACCTACGGGACGCTAGTACGAAAAGGGCGTCTCAACCAGCCAACGAGTTCGTCGGGACCGGGCGCTGGATCGCACCACCGCTGATAAGGCTGCTGAGCACTTCCAAGGATTCGGCCAAGGGCGGCTTGGGAACGTTTTCAGCAACGTCCCATGCGGTTCCCTTTGACCAGGAAGTGACCCCGATGATCAGCGTCGTCCGCGACACCCACACCCTGCTTCGCAGCAGCGGCGAACTGAAGCCTGGTCGTGGCGTGACCACCGTGATCGCGCTCGGACTCGGTGCGCTCAGCCTGCTAGGCGTGCTGGTGTTCCATTACCCGCAGTACCTGACTACACCGGACCTGCGTCCCAAGTATCCCGTCGAGTTGCTGCGCTTCGTCCTGTTCGGCGCACTGCTGCTGGCCGGCACGCTGTCCTTGTTCAACCTGGTGCGGAATCGGCGGCGCAACCTCAACGCTCTCGCGCTCGGCCTGGTCGCCGCGGCGGCGGCGTGGGGCGGTGCCGGTGTGCCCGTCGGCAACTTCTCCAAGCACACCCCGTTCGTCGGGCTGGACTGGTTCGTCGTCGACCTCCTGCTGTCCGGGTTGATTTTTGTGCTGATCGAAAAGGGCGTCCCCTTGGACAAGACGAAGGCGGTGTTCCGCCGCGCCTGGCAGACCGATCTGGCGCACTTCGCGATGACGCACTTCCTCGTCGGGGTGAGTGTCGTGGTGGTGAACTTCCTGATGTTCGACGTGCTCGGCTGGCTCCAGAACGACACGGTGCACGTCTTCGTCCGCGGGATTCCCTTCGTGCCGCAGCTCGTGTTGTGCATCCTGGTGGCCGACCTCGCCGAATACTGGACGCATCGCGCCTACCACGAGGTGCCGCTGTTGTGGAAGTTTCACGCCGTGCACCACAGCACCGAGACTTTGGACTGGCTGGCCGGTTCGCGGCTGCACATCTTCGAGATGGTCACCACCCGGGTGTTGGTGCTGACCCCGCTGTACCTGCTGGGTTTCAGCCAGGGAGTGCTCAACATCTATATCGTCATCATCGGGTTCTGGGGGGTGCTCATCCACGCCAACGTGCGGCTGCCGTGGGGACCGCTGCGCCGCGTGCTGGTGACACCGGATTTCCACCACTGGCACCACTCGTCCGACGATGACGCCATCGACAAGAACTACGCCACTCAGTTCGCGTTCCTGGACCGCCTGTTCGGTACCGCCGTGAAATCCGACCAGCTGTTCCCGCAGAACTACGGTGTCGTCGGCAACTACATGCCGGAGGGTTTCGTCCGCCAGCAGCTGTTCCCGTTCCAGCGGCTGCTGGCAGCGCGCGCAAGTTGAGTGTCTCACCAACCAGGCGGCCATGATCGCATCGAACGATAGATGTTGTATACCAACGGGATACGAACATCTACCGAGGGTGGTGGTCAGTGCAACGCCAAACCGATAAATTGGGCCGGTGCCGGAAAGTAACGCGAACGAATTCCTGGGCCCGCTGTGTCCGTGCGGCAGTGAACAGAGTTATCGCACCTGCTGCGGGCCCTTGCACCACGGCGAGCGGCAGGCCGGATCGGCCGAGGAATTGATGCGCTCGAGGTATGCGGCATATGCCTACGGTGACGACGACTATCTGTTCCGCACCTGGCATCCGCGAACGCGGCCGGTCGAGGTGCCGGTTGACCCGAGCAGCACCTGGACTGGTCTGGAGGTGATCGACACCGTCGCTGGTGGCATTGACGACGATCTTGGCGAGGTCGAGTTCGTGGCCCGCTTCACCTCCGCCGGCCGAGCAGGCAGCATGCACGAGCGCAGTCGCTTCCAACGGCGCGCCGGCCGATGGTTCTACGTCGACGATGTACCCGAAATCGGTTGACAAACAGGGTAATTCGTCCGTATACGGGGGCAATCGTCTGCTGCGGCGGAGGCTCGGTGGGAAGATCTGTAGTTGGGTTGTGCGTTCATACCCGGCAGACACGCCCACAACAGGAACGAGTGACCACCCATGACCACTGACTTGCCCGATAGCGCGCTGGAACTGCGTTCGTTGGTGACGTCCGAGGGCGCCCTGGAGCTCTCGCTGCACGACGTCCCAGTGCCCACCCCCGCCGCCAATGAAGTGTTGATTCGCGTGGAGGCCGCACCGATCAACCCGTCAGACCTGGGCCTGCTCGTCGCCAGTGCGGACATGACGACCGCAACCGTGACCGGCACTCAGGAACGCCCCATCGTCACGGCATCGTTGGCAGCGGGGTCGCTGGGAGCACTCTCGGCGCGAGTCGACAAGTCGCTTCCGGTTGGTAACGAAGGGGCAGGCACGGTCGTGGCGGCGGGCTCGTCCTCCGCGGCCCAGGCGCTCGTCGGAAAAACGGTTGGGCTCGCGGGCGGCGCGATGTACTCGCAGTATCGGGTCGTTGATGCCGCCGCGTGTCTCGTCCTACCCGACGGGGCGACGGCAACCGATGGGGCATCGTCCTTCGTCAATCCATTGACAGCCCTCGGAATGGTGGAAACCATGCGCAGCGAAGGGCATTCAGCTCTGGTGCATACGGCTGCGGCGTCGAATCTCGGCCAAATGCTCGTCAAGCTCTGCCAGGCAGACGGGGTGCCGCTGGTCAACATCGTCCGCAAGCCCGATCAAGAGGATTTGCTGCGCTCGCTGGGCGCGGTCCATATCTGCAACTCGGCGTCGCCGTCCTTCAGCACCGAACTCGTCGAGGCGCTCAAAGCGACGTCGGCGACACTGGCGTTCGACGCCACGGGGGGCGGCACCCTGGCGAGTCAGATCCTCAACGGCATGGAGCAGGCGGCCAACGCGACCGCGGCGGCATATTCACGCTATGGGTCGTCCGTGCACAAACAGGTGTACATCTACGGCGCGCTCGACACCGGTCCGACGACGCTTACCCGGAACTTCGGCATGGCGTGGGGTATCGGGGGGTGGCTGCTGACCCCCTTCCTGCAGAGGATCGGCGCCGAAACAATCGCCCGGCTGCGCGCCCGGGTGGCCGCGGAACTCACCACCACTTTCGCGAGTACCTACACCGAGGAAGTTTCACTCGCCGGCATGCTCAGGCCGGAGGCATTCACTCGCTACGTCAAACGAGCGACGGGGGAGAAGTTTCTGGTGACTCCTCAGGCAACGACGTAACGGCTGCACAACCGGTGTTGCGGATTCGCCCGCCGCGCTGTCGGGCGTTTGCTGCCGGAGGTTTATGTTCAGTGTGTATCGGGTAAGGGAACGCAGCAGAATAGCAAAGCGCCAGCTCGCAAGGTCCCCGGTCCGAAACGTAAGGCGATCACCGTCAGCTCGATTGGGTTATTTGGAGGTCTGATCAAATGAAAAGTGTTGTGCGAGCAGGGTTCTCAGCGCTAGCAATCACCGTGCTGTCCGGCGTTTTCACCGCTCCGACGGCTTACGCCGACTCGAGCACGGTGGTTTTCGAGGCGTTAGGGACAGGCCAGGCCTTGACCATCGACACTGATCCGGCGATCGATCGCGTGTACAACGCGCCGTTGCCCTGGAGCCGAACCGTCCAAGCCGGTCCCGATGTCACCCTGTTCCAGGTGGTGGTGGTCGGCAACGGAACCGTCAGCCCGGGCTGCCGCATCACGATCGGCGGCAGTGTGGTGGCCGAACAGCCGGTCGGCGGCTCGGCGCACTGCATCTACTCGCGGTAGTGGGTTCGCAGGCCAATAGTGGTTCGCCGGCGGCTGATACCGCCCGCGCCACGGTGAGATCTCGCCCCGCCATACACTGACGCTTCGTGGGCATGCTCGTTGGTTTTGCGCCGTGGATCGTCTATTGGGTGCTCGTCGGTAACGTCCCGTTCGGCACCGCGGTGGCGATCGCGTTGCTGATGGCCGTCGCGGTGTTTGCGATCGGACGCGCCACCAAAAGGCCTGGGCAAACGCTGGAGATCGGGGCCGTCGCAACATTCGTCGTGCTGGCCGTGCTCACCTTTGTGCTCAGCGAGTCGTTCATGTCGCGCTGGATACAGCCGCTCAGCAACGCCGGGATATTCCTGGTGGCCCTGGTCGGCGTGCTGATCGGCAAACCGTTTGTGCGCGAGTTCGCCGCGGCCGAACAACCCCCGGATGTCGTGAAAACCGACCTGTTCCAGCGGATCACCTTGGTGTTGACCTGGATCTGGGTCGCCGCCTTCGCCGGCATGACGTTGTCGTCGGCCATCCCGCCGATAGTGCAGGGCAGTGCGACGATCCTGGACACCAAGACGCCGCTGTCGTTCCTCTGTTACTGGGTCATTCCGTTCTCGTTGTTGGGCGCGGCGGCACTCGCATCCCGTCTCCTGCCCGACCGGATGTTGGCCGGCATTGAGGACGTCGCCCGCAACACCTCGTTCGTGGCCTACGACGAAGCCACCATCGACGAGCTTTACTACCTGGCCCAGGAGCACGCCAATCGCGAAGTCGGGCCCGGTAAAGAGGCCTATAGCGTCAAGGTGGGAGGCATGGGGACGCCGCTGACCGGCGACGAGTCGCGCAAATCCTGGCCTTCCACCTACAAGGTGAGAGACAAGAAGCATTAGCGACGCTCGTCACGTACACACCCGCTCGTCAAGTTGTCTTGTTAAGTAGTGCAGATGGCATACCTAAATAGGTCGATGGCGGTGATCGGCTCCGTGCTGATCGCGGTGTCGGGCTGCTCGCAGAGCGCCTCGCCTTCGCTGCCGAGCGGAAAAGAAAAATTCAGCACCGCGGCCGGAAAACCGCTGAACATCCCGCCTGACCGGATGTTGGTGGCCACCGGTGGCATCACTCCGGTCGCGTTCAGGAAGCCTGCGCACGGCAAGATCACCTACGGCTCCGACGGCGCGGTGGTCTACACCCCCGACGCCGGCTTCAGCGGTACCGATGATGTCAGCGTCACGGTGAGCCGTGCCGTCAAGCTGTACAGCGAGGATCAACTACCCCTGGCCACGATCGGTGGCGTCGTGATCAAGGCCAGCGCGCACGGGTCGGCTATCGCCGCGGTGCCGGGCAGCAGCGATGAGATCTACGGCCTCACCGACCGCGGCCCCAATGTCGAAGGACGAACACCCGACGAGAAGGTGCTTCCCGTGCCCGACTACCACCCGCAAATCGCCAAGCTCAAACTCACTGACGGCGTCGCGACCGTGGAGCGGACCATCACGTTGCAGGGCTCGGACGGCTCTCCGCTGGTGGGATTGGTAGATCCGCACGCGAGTACCGGTGAGGCACTGGTCGACCTCAACGGCACACCCCTGCCGCCCTCGGACTACGGGGTGGACCCCGAAGGTTTGGTCGCCAGCCCCGACAGCATGTTCTGGGTATCCGACGAGTACGGCCCGTACATCATTCACTTCGACACCAACGGCAAAGAGCTGGAACGGCTTTCGCCCTATGACGACACTTTGCCGCGCGAGCTTGCGCTGCGGACCCCGAATCAAGGCCTGGAGGGGCTGACCATCACGCCGGACGGCACCACCCTGGTGGCCATCATGCAGTCGGCGCTGCAGACGCCGGGGCTGCAAGGCTCGGCGAAGTCCGTCCCGTTCGCCCGCATCGTGACCATCAACCTCGCCGACCGCAACAACGTGCACGAATATCTTTATCCGCTGAACAATCCGCAACAGTCCAACGCCGAGGTGTCGGAGATCACCGCGCTCAGCTCTACCCAATTCCTGATCGACGAGCGTGACGGCGGGACCGCACTCAGCGGGGGCAAGAAGATCTACCTCGCCGATATCACCAGGGCCGCCGACATAGGCCCGCTGTCGAAGGTGCCCGGCACGTCCTACCAGGCCGACCGTGGCGGCTTGTTGATCAACAATGTTCCGGTCGAGACCTTCGTCGGCGTCAGCACCGACGCCGAAGCCATTGCCAAGTTGAGCGGCGTCGGGATCACCGTCGCCGATAAGACGCTTCGGCTGGACCTCGAAGGTCTGCTGCGGTCGCTGTCGGCCAACGGCGACTTCTTCGGGCACGACAAGATCGAAGGTCTCATCACACCGGATGGCGGAAAGACGCTAATTGTGTCCAATGACAGTGACTTTGGGATCGCCGGTCTCGAGGGTGGGCCCGGACCGGTCACTCCACCGTTTCGGCTCAAACCCAAGATGGCGCCCAACGGCAGTCAAGACAGCGGCGAGATTCTGATCGTGGACACCAGCAAGCTGCCGGCCAAGACGGAATCGCTGACGGTCCGAATCAAAGTCGGCTGAACGCGATCAGGACACCGGCCGGAGCCGGAAGATCCTGATTTCGCGGGGTGCGCAATTGGTGCGGTAGTTCTCGAATCCCGCGTAGAAGTCGACAGCGTTAGCCCAGGCCGCCGCGCGGGCCTCGCCGGATATCAATTCGGCACGGTATTGCTTGGGCGGACCGATGAACTCGACCGTGCATTCGGGGTGGGCCAGCAGGTTGGCGCTCCAGGCCGGATGATTCGGTCGGCCGTAGTTGGAGCCGATCGCCAAAAGCCCGTCGGGGTCCTCGAACAATGCCAGCGGATGCGTGCGCGGACGGCCGGACTTGGCACCGGTGCTGGTGACGAGTCCGACCTTGTCGATGCCGGCCGAGCTCAACCGGCCGTTGGTGCGAGGAATCACCGCCTTGTCCAAAGGCGGAGCGACGTGAAGCATGAACTGTGTGCCAACCCGGCTCATGACGAAGCGTTCGATAATCGCTTCATCCGCGCGCAGTCGCCGCCCGCGCATCGGGCTTTCCCGTCGAAATGCCACGAGTAGGAGAGTACTCGCGCCAGTGGCAAGCTGAAACCGTGAACAATGACAACTCAGATGCCATTCGCGCGGAGACAATCACCATCACCGGTCACGGCGGTGACGAGATCGAAGCCTACCGAGCAACGCCGCTGGCCGGGGGATCCCGAGCAGGCGTGGTGTGGATCCACCATATGCCCGGATATGACAGGGAGACAAAGGAATTCGTTCGACGCCTGGCGGTCGGTGGGTACCACGCGGTGGCGCCGAACCTGTATTCACGTGAAGCGCCGGGTGCCGCTCCCGACGACGCGGCCGCGGCCGCGCGGGCGGCCGGCGGGGTGCCCGACGAGCGACTGGTGGGCGGTGTTGGCGGTGCGGTCGAGCCTCTGCGCGCGCTGCCCGGTGCCAACGGAAAGTTCGGCGTCATCGGACACTGCTCGGGCGGGCGTCATGCGTACCTGGCGGCGTGCTCGCTGCCGTTCGACGCCGCGGTGGATTGCTATGGCGCGTTCATCGTCGAGGAAGCGCCGGAAGGGATGCCCAAAACGATGAAACCCATCCTTGATTTGGCGGTGAACCTCAGCTGCCCGATGTTGGGCTTATTCGGCGCCGAGGACCGGTTCCCGGCGCCGGCTGCGGTGGCGGCGTTGGACGCGGAGCTGACCAGGCTGGGCAAGGCGCATGAGTTCCATTCCTACGCCGGTGCGGGACACAGCTTCTTCTCCGTCGACCGGCCGGCCTACCGCCCCGAAGCGGCGGTAGACGGTTGGCGCCGCATCGAGGAATTCTTCGCCACCCACCTGAAAGGCTAGGTCCGACAAGCTATGTGCACCTATCTCACCGAACACGTTCAGATCGACGGCAGCGGCAAGGGCGCGACGGGATGGTTCGGCGCCAACCGTGCGACGGTCTACGTCGACCATCCCGTCCATGCCCCGTACGGGCACACGGTCAACATCGACGTCATCAATCCTGACCTCGGACCGTCCGCGCGGGTGGCTCTGGAACTCACCGAGGAGAGCGCGCTCGCCCTGGCCGATGCGATCCGTAAAGCGATCAGCCACGCGCCGGTGGGCCTGGCGTCTCGGAATCAATAGGACTTGGAGGACCTCTGATGACCGACGAACATGACTATCCCCAAATAGCTGCCGCGCGTGGACGAATCGAGCCCGCGCCGCGCCGGGTACGCGGCTACCTCGGAAGCGAGCTCGTCTTCGACACCACTGCGGCGCGCTACGTGTGGGAGGTCCCTTACTACCCGCAGTACTACGTTCCGCTGGACGATGTCCGCGCCGACTTCCTCAGCGACGAGAACCATCCGCAACGGGTGCAGCTGGGCCCGTCGCGGCTGTACTCCCTGGTCGGTGCCGATCAGACCCACCCGTCGGCGGCGCGGGTCTTCGACGCCGACGGCGAGGGTCCCGTCGCGGGTCTGGTCCGCTTCAATTGGGATCCGCTGCGCTGGCTCGAGGAGGACGAGCAGATCTACGGACACCCACGCAATCCGTACGCACGGGTCGACGCGCTGCGTTCCCACCGGCACGTCCGGGTCGAACTGGACGGCACCGTGCTGGCTGACACCCGGTCTCCGGTCTTGCTATTCGAAACCGGCTTGCCGACAAGGTATTACATCGATCCGTCGGACGTCGCCTTCCAACATCTGGAACCCACGTCGAGTCAGACGCTGTGCCCCTACAAAGGAGTGACGTCGGGCTACTGGTCGGTGCGCGTCGGCCAGACGGTGCATCCGGATCTGGCCTGGACCTACCACTACCCGCTGCCGGCCGTCGCCCCGATCGCCGGCCTGGTGGCCTTCTACAACGAGCAGCTCGACATCGTCGTCGACGGCGGCCCGCTGGCCCGGCCACGCACGCAGTTCAGCTAACGTGGCGCCTTCGCGCGCCAAGCACCCTCGCGCAGCAGTCGCAGACCGTTGAGGCCGACGACGATGGTGGAGCCTTCGTGGCCTGCGACGCCAAGGGGCAGGGGCAGGTGTCCGACCAGGTTCCAGGTAACGAGGACAACGATGAAAGCCGCGGCGATCACCAGGTTCGCGGTGACCACGCGTCGGGCTCGACGGGCCAAGGCGACTACGGCCGGCAGCGCAGCCAGGTCGTCGCGGGTGATCACCGCGTCGGCGGTCTCGAGAGCGAGATCGGAGCCGGAGCGGCCCATGGCGATTCCCACGTGAGCAGCGGCCATCGCGGGCGCGTCGTTGACGCCGTCGCCGACGAACATGACTCTGGCTCCATCGGATTCCAGGGCGTGCACGACGTTCACTTTGTCTTCAGGAAGCAGCGCGGCGCGCACGTCGGTGATCCCCACGTCGGCAGCGAGGCGGGCCGCGGCCCGGGCATTATCACCGGTCAGAAGTAACGGCATTGCGCCGGTGAGGGATTCGAGGTGCGCGACGGCGACGGCAGCCTCGTCACGAGGGCGGTCAGTCAACCCCAGCACGCCGGTGGGTATGCCGTTGATGCGCACGATCACCGCCGTTCGGCCTGCCCGTTCACAATCGCGCACCGCCTGATCCGCTCTCGCGTCGGTGCGGTCGCCGAGTAGCACGGGACTGCCGACTTCGACGATGTCATTGCCGACTCGCGCGCGGACTCCGCGTCCCGGTGTGGACGTGAATCCTGTTGCGCGGTCGATCGTATGATTCCCTTGCTGGGCTGCTGCGACGATGGCGCGGCCCAGCGGGTGTTCGGACGGATACTCCGCGGACGCCGCCATCGACAGCAGCGCGGTGCCGCCGAATTCGGACCCCGGCAGCGAACAGACCTTGGTGAGTCGTGGTGTCCCCTCGGTCAGGGTGCCGGTCTTGTCGAGGGCGACTCGGGTGACTCCGGCGAGCTTTTCCAGCACGACAGCCGATTTGACCAGCACACCGTGCCGTCCGGCGTTGGCGATTGCGGCCAACAGCGGCGGCATCGTGGACAGCACGAGTGCGCACGGCGAGGCCACGATCATGAAAGTCATCGCGCGCAGCAACGCCGATCGCAGGTCGGAACCCAGCAGCAGTGGGATTGCCAGCAGGGCTACGGTCGCGACCACCATCAGCACCGAGTAGCGCTGCTCGACTTTGTCGATGAACAGTTGAGCGCGGGCCTTACTTGCGCTGGCTTCGGCGACCAGGGCCGCGATGCGACTGATGACGGTGTCAGAGCACGGGCGCTCCACCCGCACCCGCAACGTCCCCGTCCCGTTGACGGTGCCGGCGAAAACCTCGTCCCCGGCGGTCTTGTCAACCGGCAGGGATTCGCCGGTGATGGTGGCTTGATCGACCTCGCTCGCGCCGTCGATTACTAAGGCGTCACCACCGATACGTTCCCCGGGACGGATCAGCAGCACGTCGCCGACCGCCAGCAGCGCAGTCTCGACCACCTCCTCATCGCCGGAATCGGCTAGCCGCGTGGCAGTTTCGGGGGTCAACCCGAGCAGTCCTCGCACCGAAGCCTCGGTCCGTTCGGTAGCGACTGCCTCCATGGCGCCGGAGGTGGCGAAGATGACGATCAGCAAGGCCCCGTCGAAAACCTGACCGATGGCGGCCGCGCCGATCGCCGCGACGACCATCAGCAAGTCGACGTCAAGAGACTTGTCGCGTAACGCTTTCAGACCGGCGAGGCCGGGCTCCCACCCGCCGGCTGCATAGCAGGTGAGATACAGCCCCCAGAAAAGCCAGGGGGGTCCGCCGAGGAGATGGGCCATCAGTCCGGCCCCGAAAAGAAGGCTCGCGATGAGCGCCCACCGGACTTCGGGGAGCGTCCACGCGCCGGACCGCGCTGCCGGGAGCTGGCTGGACGGCTCACGATCCTGCGCCACACTCCGAACATCGGTTAACGCCATCCCGATACCATATCTGCCTATATGTGAATATATGCAAGTGCGTGTACAGAAACATTCGTAATTGCACAGGTCAGCGGTATGCTTGGGCGCGTGCACTCGTCGATCCCCGGCTTCTCGATGCCCCCTGAGGAGCAGGTCACCCGTGCCGCAGAGACGTTTCGCATGTTGAGTGATCCGACCCGGGTCAAGGTTTTGTGGGCGTTACTGCAAGGCGAGACGTCGGTGGCCTGCTTGGCCGATCTGGCCGAGGTCGCTCCGACGGTAGTCAGTCAACACCTAGCCAAGCTGCGATTGGCCGGGCTGGTGAAATCCCGCCGCGAAGGAACCTTCGTGTACTACTCGCCGGCCGATCAAGACATATTGCGGATACTCAGCCAGGCGCTGCTCGGCGCCGACACCATCGGTCACGAAACCGGCGCGACCAAGCAGGGCTAACCCGGCAGTAATTGCCTTGATTTCGGCCGACGCTGAGAAATCCCGCAGCGACACGCGGGTTTGTACCGAATGTGAGATACGCCTCTTTCCATCACCGAAATTAAGAAATTCTTATTTGTCGACTACGACGCGTCGGCCTATGCCGTTAGCCCTAACGGCGAAAATGGCAGTTAAAAGGCCCTTATGCGGTTGCTGACCGCATAGGAAACGAATCTATGTATTTTGCACCCTGAGTGGAAACTAAGGACTCCTCGTGACGTGGGTAACAACGACGAATTTGAATTCTTTTGAGCCGAAATCATGCGGCTAATATCAATGCGAGACAAGTCGGAACAGCCCAAATAGTGCTGTTACGCGCTTTATCGGATGCCAGGTGTTGCACAGAGTTGCGCGTCTCCTGCCGCCGTCCGCAGAGTTCCGATCAATAGAGCAAAGGCGGTGCCAGCATGAGCCCCGATCGCAAGATGAACGGCCGGGATGTCGCGGTCCTGGACAGCAGCGAGTTCGTGACCACTCCGGATCACCAGGTCGCCGTCGTCCAGATTCCCGTCAACAAGGGCCCCATCAGCGGCATCGCCACCAGCCACGACGGCAGCCGACTAGTGGTGACCAACTACGGCGGTGACAGCGTCTCTATCGTCGACGTCGACGACTGCCGGGTCGTCGGCACCATTGCCGACGTCGACGAACCGTTCGCCATCGCGATGGGTGAAGCTGGGACTGATCGTGCTTATGTGAGCACCGTGTCGGCGGCCTACGACGCGATCCAGGTCATCGACCTGGCGACTAACTCCATTGTCGCGACGCATCCGGTCGCCCTGAGTGTCAGCGACCTGAGCGCAAGTGCCGACGGTAAGTACATCTATGCCAGCCGAAACGGTGTTCGCGCTGCTGACGTCGCGGTTCTGGACAGCGCGACCGGGCGGGTCGAGGTAGTCGACATCGCCACCACGCCGGGCACCACGACCGAGTGCGTTCGCGTCAGCCCCGACGGAGGTCGTCTGTACGTCGGGGTCAACGGGCCGGCCGGGGGCCAGTTGGTCGTCATCGACACCGGCATGGTGCCGGAAGCCGGCGCTGAATCCGAGGGACGCTCACGTTGGCGCCGCAAGTCCCCGAAAAGCCCAGCCAAGTCGAAGGCCAACGCCGCGCAGCAGGACGCAACGCGGAACGCCGCGCCAAAGCTGACGGTCATCGAGACGATCGAGATCGGTCTGGCCGTGCGCGACGTCGCCATCAGCCCAACCGGCACCCTGGTCTACGTCGCCAGCAGCGGTCCCGACTTCGCGGTCCTCGACGTCGTCGACACCCGCACCAACAAGATCACCAGCACCCGCAAGATTGGCGAGGTCAACGGCCTGCTCACCCGGCTGACGCTCAGCGGCGACGGCGACCGGGCGTACCTGGTCAGCCACGACAGCGTCACCATGCTGTGCACGCTCACGCAGGACGTCATCGACTCGGTCAACGTGGCGACCCAACCGTCGTGCGTGGTCGAAAGTCGCGATGGCAAGTACCTGTACATCGCGGACTACTCCGGCGCTATCACCGTGGCACCGATCGCGGCTGGCAGCGAGTCCGGCTTTGAGCAGGCGGCGCTGGAAAGCAAGCGGTCGGCGGACCTGTTCGTACCTGACTTGCTGCAACACGACCTGCAATACGACCCGGCACTGGTCTAACCGCCGGTAAGTACGGGCCCTTTCGGCCCGACGTTCCTCATCCGGTGGCGCGGCGATAGCATTCGGCCATCGGGACATGAGGCGGTGCTGCGCCGAGACGCGTGAGGCGGTACACCGATGTACAGCACGATGCAGGAATTTCCGTTGACGATCACCGCGATCATGCGGCACGGATGCGGTGTGCACGGATCGCGTGAGGTCGTCACCGCGACCGGCGACGGCTACCGGCACACCACCTATCGCGAGGTGGGTCAACAGGCCGCCCAGCTGGCAAACGCGTTGCGCCGCCTCGGCGTTACCGGCGACCAGCGAGTAGCCACCTTCATGTGGAACAACGCCGAACACGTGGCGACGTACCTGGCGGTTCCGTCGATGGGCGCGGTCTTGCACACCCTCAACATCCGGCTGTTCCCCGAGCAGATCGCTTACGTCGCCAACGAAGCCGAGGACCAGGTCGTGCTGGTTGACCTGTCACTGGCCAAGCAGCTCGCGCCGGTGCTCGCCGACCTGGACACCGTGCACACCGTCGTCGCGGTCGGCGAGGGTGACGTCGCACCGCTGGAAGAAAACGGCATGACGGTGGTGCGCTTGCGCGAGCTGATCGACGGCGAGTCAACTGAATTCGATTGGCCAGAGATCGACGAAAACTCCGCGGCCGCAATGTGCTACACCAGCGGCACCACCGGAAACCCTAAAGGCGTTGTGTACAGCCATCGTTCGAGCTTCCTGCACACGATGGCAGCGTGTACCACCAATGGCATGGGGGTGGGGGCTGTCGATCGGGTGTTACCGATCGTGCCGATGTATCACGCGAACGGGTGGGGCTTGCCGTACGCGGCGTTGATGGCGGGCGCGGACCTGGTGCTGCCTGATCGCCACCTCGACGCCCGATCGCTGGTCCATTTGGTCGAGAACCTGCGGCCCACCCTGGCCGGCGCCGTGCCGACGATCTGGAACGACGTGATGCACCATCTGGAGAAGAACCCTGGTCACGACATGTCGTCGTTGCGTCTGGTGGTGTGCGGCGGTTCGGCGGTCCCGGAGTCGTTGATGCGAACCTTCGAGGACAAGCACGACGTTCAGGTCCGGCAACTGTGGGGCATGACGGAAACGTCGCCCCTGGCCACCATGGCGTGGCCACCGCCGGAGACGCCGGAGGACCAACACTGGGCCTTCCGCGTGACCCAGGGCCAGCCGGTGTGTGGCGTGGAGACCCGGATCGTCGATGACGACGGCGCGGTGTTGCCCAACGACGGCGAAGCGGTGGGCGAGGTGGAAGTTCGCGGACCGTGGATCACCGGCGCTTACTACCGAGTGCAGGACGAGTCCAAGTTCGATTCCGGTTGGTTGCGCACCGGCGACGTCGGCCGCATCGATGAGCACGGCTTCATCACCCTGACCGACCGCGCCAAGGACGTCATCAAATCCGGCGGGGAATGGATCTCCTCGGTCGAGTTGGAGAATTGCCTGATCGCGCACCCCGACGTGGTGGAGGCCGCTGTCGTCGGAGTCCCCGACGAGCGCTGGCAGGAACGGCCGCTGGCCGTCGTCATCCCCCGGGAGGGTGCCGACATCAGTGCGGCAGAGCTACGAAAGTTTCTGGCGGACAAAGTTGTTCGATGGTGGTTGCCGGAACGCTGGACCTTCGCCGACGAGATCCCACGGACCAGCGTGGGCAAGTACGACAAGAAAGCGATCCGCTCCCGCTACGCCGACGATGACTATAAAGTCACCGAGGTCCGCGACTGAACGCGTACGAGGAAGGGTGAGTTCATGAGCCTGCGGGTTGTGCAATGGGCAACCGGATCTGTCGGCGTGGCCGCGATCAAAGGCGTGTTGGAACATCCTGAACTCGAACTCGTCGGCTGCTGGGTGCATTCGGAGGCCAAGAGCGGCAAGGACGTCGGCGAGATCATCGGCCCGTCCCCATTCGGGCCCCAAATTGGAGTGGTCGCCACCAACAGCATCGACGACGTGCTCGGGCTCGACGCCGACGCGGTGATCTATGCGCCCCTGCTGCCCAGCGTGAACGAGGTCGCCGCGTTGCTGCAGTCGGGCAAGAACGTCGTCACGCCGGTCGGCTGGTTCTACCCGACCGAGAAGGAGGCCGCGCCGCTCGAGGTCGCCGCGCAGGCCGGCAATGCGACGCTGCACGGCGCCGGCATCGGCCCGGGTGCGGCCACCGAGCTGTTCCCGTTGCTGCTGTCGGTGATGTCGACCGGTGTGACTTTTGTTCGCGCCGAAGAGTTTTCCGATCTGCGCAGCTACGGGGCACCCGATGTGCTGCGCTACGTCATGGGTTTTGGCGGCACCCCGGACAGCGCACTGACCGGGCCCATGCAGAAGCTGCTCAACGGTGGCTTCTTTCAGTCCGTCCGACTGTGTGTCGACAAGTTGGGTTTCGCGGCCGAACCCCAGATCCGCCCGTCCCAAGAGGTGGCCATCGCGACCGCGCCGATCGAGTCGCCGATCGGGCTAATCGAGCCCGGACAGGTCGCGGGACGCCGCTTCCACTGGGAAGCCTTCGTCGGCGAAACCCCGGTCGTCCAGATCACCGTCAACTGGTTGATGGGATCGGAAAATCTTGATCCGCCTTGGTCTTTCGGGCCAGAAGGGGAGCGCTACGAAGTCGAGGTGCGGGGCAACCCGGACACCTTCGTCACCATCAAGGGATGGCAGCCGGAGAGTGTCGAAGCCGGGCTCAACAGCAACCCGGGCATCGTCGCGACCGCGGCGCACTGCGTCAACGCGATCCCCGCGACCTGCGCCGCCCCGGCGGGCATCCAAAGCTTCTTTGATCTACCGCTGATTACCGGCCGGGCCGCGCCGCGGCTGTCACGGTGACCGAGATTCGAACTGAAGGGGAAATGGCAATGGCTAAGTCCGTGTCGAAGTCCGTTTTGAAGTCCGTCTCAGTCGAGCAGTCGCGGGCAATACCCATCTCCGTCGAGGATGCCTTTGCCCGCACCTTGCCGATACCGCTGCCGGTCATTTGTGCGCAGTGGTACGGAGTCATCCCGCCGATCAAGGAGGTGCGGGATCAAACCGGTGACTGGGATGCGGCCGGACAGACCCGGACCGTGCTGATGGTCGGTGGCGGCCGCTTACACGAGAACCTGACCAGTGTTGACCCGCCGCGGTCCTTCGCTTACACGCTCTCCGGCATCACCGGGCCGTTGGCGACGCTGGTCAGCTCCGTTGACGGTAAATGGTCCTTCGCTCCTGCCGGCACCGGAACCAAGGTGAGCTGGCAATGGACACTGCATCCGAAGTCGTCGGCCGTGGCACCGCTGCTGCCGGTGTTCGGCAAGATGTGGAAGGGCTACGCGCGCGTGGTGCTGGAGAAGCTGTCCGCACAGCTGGTGGATTGAGCTCCGCTGCCCCCTCGGTACTGTCTGGGCCATGTGTCGACTCTTTGGTCTGACTGCCGGTACCGAAGTCGTCACGGCGACATTCTGGTTGCTGGATGCGCCAGACAGCCTTGCCCAACAGAGTCGCAAGAATCCCGACGGCACCGGCCTGGGGCTGTTCGACGAGCGCGGCCGGCCGCAGCTGCACAAAGAGCCGATAGCGGCCTGGCAGGACGCGGAATTCGCCACCGATGCGCACCAGCTGACCGGCACGACGTTCATCGCCCATGTCAGGTACGCGACGACGGGGTCGCTCGATGTGCGCAACACCCATCCGTTCTTGCAGGACGGCAGGATTTTCGCGCACAACGGGATGATCGAGGGTCTCGACGTTGTCGACGAACGGCTTCGCGAACTCGGCACCTACGATCTGGTGTTGGGCCAGACCGATTCCGAGCGGGTCTTCGCGCTGGCCACCGGCTGCATCCGCGTCCAGAAAGGCGACGTATCAGCCGGTTTGGTCGACGCCGTCAGCTGGCTCGCGGCAAATGTGCCGATCTACGCCGTCAACGTCCTGCTCTGCATGGGAACCCAGATGTGGGCCCTGCGGTACCCGGACACACATCAGCTGTTCATGCTGGATCGACGTCGCGACGGCGAAACCGATTTTGATCTCGCCACGAGCAGGATCCGGGCACAGTCTGAGGAGCTGACGGAGAGATCGTCAGTGGTGTTCGCGACCGAACCGATGGACGACGACCCGCGGTGGTGCCTGCTCGCCCCGGGTGAACTCGTCTACGTCGACACGAACCTGGACATCACCCGTACCGTCGCGCTGCCCGACCCGCCCCGGCATCTGGTGCGCCGGGATGATCTGAGTCAGCCGGTCTTTTGCGCGCAGCACGCACTGCCGGGCACGCGGCAGCTCCCGTAACGACGGCTGGCAGAGTAACACTCGTGACATCCAGACGGGCGCTTGTCCTGGCCGGTGGCGGCGTCGCGGGAATCGCCTGGGAGACAGGCGTTCTGCGCGGCATCGCCGACGAGTCGCCGGCGGCCGCCCGGCTGCTGCTGGAATCGGACGTGCTGGTCGGAACGTCGGCGGGCTCGACGGTCGTGGCGCAGCTCGGCAGTGGCCGCAGCCTGGACGTGCTGTTCGACCGGCAAACCGCCGAGGCGTCCAGCGAGATCGATCCCGGCGTCGACATCGAGGCCATCACCGAACTCTTCCTGGACGCCCTACAAAAACCACGCGACGGAACGTGGAACAAGACCACCAGTCTGGCGCGCATCGGGGCGGTGGCACTGGCAACCCAAACCGTTCCCGAGACCGTCCGGCGCGAGGTGATCGCCCAGCGCCTGCCGTCGCACGAATGGCCGGACCGGGCGCTGCGGGTCACCGCAATCGACACGGCGACCGGCGAATTCGTGGTGTTCGACCGGGATTCCGGCGTCGGGCTCATCGACGCGGTCGCCGCCAGTTGTGCGGTGCCGGGTGCGTGGCCGCCGGTCACCATCGCCGGGCGGCGCTACATGGACGGCGGCGTCAACAGCACGGTCAACGTCAGTGTGGCCGAGGACTGCGATGTGGCCGTGGTGTTGGTGCCTGCCGGTGCGGATGCTCCGTCGCCGTTCGGGCCCGGGCCGGCCGCCGAGATCGCCGCCTTCGGCGGCCGAACGTGCACTGTGTTCGCCGACGATGACTCGCTTGCGGCCTTTGGTGCCAATCCGCTGGATCCTCGCTGCCGGGTCGGCTCGGCGACAGCGGGGCGCGCGCAGGGCCGCCGGGAAGCCGCGGCGGTCGCGCGGTTTCTTGGCGTTTGATCAAGCGGCAGGTCCCCGCTCACCGCTCGATCGCGGTCCGCTGCGGGTCGTCGGCGTCCAGCGGCATCAGGTCGGGGTTCTCGAAGGCATCCAGGGCCCGCGTGGCCAGTCTGCGACCGGTTTCGATGACCTCGACCGCACGGTGAAATTCCAGACTGCGGCAGGTGGTCCGGGGCACCTCGATCAGCACGTCGGGCGGATATGCCGCCAGCGTGTGTCGGGCAAGCGCGGACTGGGCGATGTCGATCGTCCGATTCATCACGTCGAAGCCGCCGAGTCTGGGGAGCTCCGGCATATCCGTGTCGTCGTCCCGGTTGGTCGGGCGTTGCTGATCGGCGGACTCGTCCTCAAGATCCGGAATCGTCGCGCCGAATCGGCTCAGCACCGCTCGGGCCGTAGGTCGATCCAACAGGGCCTTGGCGGTGCTGGTGTCGAAGAGTGCCGTGGTGCTGCGCACCATGCGGTTCAACCATTCGACGGTCGCGCCCGGTTCCGCGTCCCGGGTGGCGCCGGGCTCGCTGCCGTTGAGGCTTACCGCAATGGTCAAGTCGGCGTTCACGGCGGCGATCGGCGCCATCGGCAGCGGGTCCAGGATGCCACCGTCGGCGAGCAGGCGTCCGTCGATTTCGTGTGGGGCGATCACACCCGGTATCGCGATGGATGCGCGGATGGCTTCGTCGAGGGGGCCGCGCTGAAACCACACCGACTTGCCGGTCAGCAGGTCGGTGGCCACCGCGGTGTACGGGATGGACAGTTCCTCGATGGTGACCGGGCCGAGGATGTCGCGCACGGCGTCCAGGATCTTTTCCGCCCGCAGCACTCCCGCCGCGGTGAGCGACGGGTCGAGCAACCGCAGAATGGTACGCTGCGTAAGAGATTCGGCCCACTCGGCCAGTTCGTCGAGTCGTCCGGCCGCCTGGACACCACCCACCAGGGCGCCCATCGACGAGCCGGCGATCCCGGCTATTTCATAGCCGCGCTCCTGCAACACCTGGATCACGCCGATGTGGGCGTAACCGCGGGCACCGCCGCTGCCCAGGGCCAACGCCACGCGAGTTCCGGATGATCCGCGCGGGCGAGGGGATGGTGGTCCGGACATCTGTTCATTCTGCTTGGCGGGGTCTGCTTGACGAGAAGCGGTCCAAGAATTTTGTGCACGCCTGATCTCAATTCCACAAGGGGCTCCGAGACGGTGGCGTTGATCCTCAGCCGCATTCGCCCCTGGCGGCCGCTTGGGCCGCGACGATCAGCGCCGCCTGCCGTGCCGCGCTCAGCTCCACCCACCGCTTGTCCCAGCTGCCGGCAACGCCCGACGGGGACCTCTGGACCATGCTCAGGTACGGCTCGATCACCGCGTCGCCACCGCTTCCCTGGGCGTCCATCCACACCTTGGCGGCATGGCAGGCCTGGAAGTATTCCTCTTCGGTCGATTCTGCGGGGACGTCGACTCGGGTTGTGACGCCGCCGGGGGAGACACCGATGGCGCCCGCCGGCAGCGAACTCGGCGCGGTCGATGAATGCGCCGACGAGGATGTGGTTTTGCCGCCGTGCCCGCCACTGTCGCCGCCGTGTGAGCAGCCGCCGGCCGCCCACAAATATGCCGGTGCGACTAGCAGCCCCCACAGCAGTTGCCATCGCCGGGGGAAATGTCGGTACCCGCGCACAGTCTCAATCTATGCAAAACTGACGACGTGCTGGAGTGCTTCGGATTTTGCGAGTGTTGTCGGCCCTGACGCCGCCGCTTGCCCCATCCGTTCACACTCCGGAGTTCTTATGGCTGTCTCTCTTGCCGAGTCTCATGACGCACCCCTTCCCAGCTTCGCCAGGCCGTCTTCCGCGCTGACCGTCCCCTATCCGGGGCCGACCCGGCTGCGGGTGCCCGATCTGCTGCACGCCACCGATCAAGCCGCCGACGATGTGCTCAGCGGACGGTGCGATCACCTGCTGCCCGAGGGCGGCGTGCCGGAGACCGAGCGGTGGTTCACCCGCATCCATGGCGACGACGAACTCGACGTCTGGCTGATCAGCTGGGTCCCCGGTCACGCGACCGAATTGCACGACCACGGCGGGTCGCTCGGCGCGCTGACCGTGCTGTCCGGATCGCTCAGCGAGTTCCGTTGGGACGGAAGGCGGTTGCGACGCCGTCGGCTCGATGCCGGCGATCAGGCCGGCTTCCCGCTCGGCTGGGTGCACGATGTGGTGTGGGCTCCGAGGTCTGTCGAGGGGTCGGCGTCTTTTGCGGCCAACCCAGCGGCAAACCCTGCGGCAAAACTGGCCGCGACGGCGGTGCCGGTAGAGCCGACACTGAGCGTGCACGCCTACTCGCCGCCGCTGACCGCCATGTCCTACTACGGTGTGACCGAACGCAACACGCTGCGCCGCCAGCGCACCGAGCTGACCGACAAACCCGAAGGGCCTTGATGAGTCGGATCGACCGGGTGCTGGCCGCGGCGCGAGACCGGTACCACCGGCGTCCGGCCGAGCAGGTGCCCGAGGCGGTGCGTCGCGGCGCGTTGCTCGTCGACATCCGGCCGCAAGCCCAGCGGGCCCGCGAAGGCGAGGT
>JAVROG010000216.1:0-4289 GCA_032162865.1 Mycobacterium sp.
GCACGGGCGCGCAGTGCGAAATCCTCGCCTGTCGGAAGGCGATGCAGGTGCACGACCGTGTCGGTGTTCATGAAGAAATATTCTGTCGGGTCAAGGATCGCGCCGACGCCGTTCGCGCAGTCCACCACCGCGGCAAGACGCTGCAGCGGCGTCGTCGGCTCGGTGTCGACGATGTGCGCGGTAGGTCTGAACCACCACACCGCTGCGGGCTGTCCCTGGGTGTTCTGCGGACGCCAGTCGAGGGAGTCGAAATAGCCACCGGCGTCGGCGAAGACGGCCGGCAGTGGTTCGGTCGGTCCTTCTAGCAGTGGTGGGTAGCGGTCTGACGCCGCGTGAGCGGTGTCGGCGACTGCCATCAGCCACGCGGTCACCCGCGCCACCGGACGGTCGGCGATCAGTTCCGCCACCATCATTGCCACCCGCGCGCCCGGACGCTCCACCCATGCCCGGGCCCGTACCGGGGTGACCGGAATCGCGCCGAGGATGTCGAGGCTGAGCCGGCCAACCCTGAGGCCGGACCCGTCGGACAGCTCTTCGATCAACTTGGTCAGCAGGGCCAACGGGGGTGAGCCGTGCTGTATTTCGGGATTCCAGTTGCTTCGGGTGTAGTCCGTGGGTTCAAACGACTGATACTCGCCGTCCGCGGGCAGGCGACGGTAATAGCAACCGGTCATGCCGCCGGTTGGGGCGGATGCACGGCCGACTGGCTGCGCGCGTCCTGAGGCCAGCCCGGATAAGGCGGCGGCGTCCCCCCGAACGCGGGGCAGAGCGCTTGGTAGGAGCACCAGTCGCACAGCCGCGATGGGCGGGGTCGGAAATCGCCTGTCTGGCCCGCGGACTGGATCGCGCGCCAGATCGCCATCAGCGTCTTCTCGAATCGCAGCAGTTCTTCGCGCTCCGGTGAATAGTCCAGCACCTGTCCGTCGGCCAGATAGATCAGCCGCAGCCGCGCGGGTAGCACATCACGCGAACGAAGCAGCGCCACCGCGTAGAACTTCATCTGGAACATGGCCTTGAACTCAGCCAGCGCCCGCGCTTCCGGCGGGGCCTTGCCGGTCTTGTAATCGACGACCCGCAGTTCGCCGGTAGCGGCGACGTCAATCCGGTCGATGTAGCCGCGCAGCAACGTACCGTCGGCCAGTTCAACCTCCACCCGCTGTTCGCAGCCCTGCGGATCGAACCGCGTCGGGTCCTCGAGCCGGTAGTAGCCCGACAACAGGGCACGGGCATCGTCGAGCAGCTGGGTTCGTTGGTCGGGGTCCAGTTCACCGACCAGGCCGCGCTCGCTGGCGATCACTTGGTCCCAGACGTCGTCGACCAGCGATCGAGCGGTGTCCGGGCCGCGCTGGACGGCCGGGAGGCCGTAGAGCCGCTCGAGCGCGGCGTGCACCACCGACCCCCGCAGCTGCGCGGTGGACGGCGCCTCGGGCAGTCGGTCGATCGCCCGGAACCGGTACAGCAGCGGGCACTGCTTGAAATCCGCGGCCCGCGACGGTGACAGCGCCGGTCGCGCACTGTGCACTTCCGCCTGAGGTGCGGCCATATTCACAGCCTAGGGCTGGGTACCGACAACCCCGAGCACCGGCTTCGGCGAGTCGGCTGGCACGCTGGACGCCGTGTCAGCAACCGGCCCGTTCACCGTTGGCGAGCGCGTCCAGCTCACCGACGCCAAGGGTCGCCACTACACGATTTCGCTCACTCCGGGCGCCGAGTTCCACACCCATCGGGGCCAGATCGCGCACGACGCATTGATCGGCCTGGAGCAGGGCAGCGTGGTCAAATCCAGCAACAACGCGATGTTTCTGGTGCTGCGACCGTTACTGGTCGACTACGTCATGTCAATGCCTCGCGGGCCGCAGGTGATCTACCCCAAGGACGCCGCGCAGATCGTGCACGAGGGTGACATCGTCCCCGGCGCCCGAGTGCTGGAAGCCGGTGCCGGATCCGGTGCGCTCACCCTGTCCCTGCTGCGTGCGGCGGGGCCCCAGGGGCAGGTGGTCTCGTACGAGCAGCGCGCCGATCACGCCGAACACGCCCGGCGCAACGTCAGCAACTTCTACGGCACGGCACCGAGCAACTGGCAACTCATCGTCAACGACCTCACCGACTCCGAACTGCCCGACGAGTCCTTCGACCGGGCGGTGCTGGACATGCTGGCGCCCTGGGACGTGCTGGACGCGGTATCGCGCCTGGTGGTCGCCGGCGGTGTGCTGCTGATCTACGTCGCGACCGTCACCCAGCTGTCGAAGGTGGTGGAGGCGGTGCGGGCTCAGCAGTGCTGGACCGAACCGAGATCGTGGGAGACGCTGCAGCGCGGCTGGAACGTCGTCGGGCTTGCCGTGCGGCCCCAGCATTCGATGCGCGGGCACACCGCGTTTCTGATTGCCACCCGCCGATTGGCGCCCGGTGCGGTTGCTCCGGCGCCGTTGGGCCGCAAGCGCGTGGGCCGCGACGACTAATCGTCACTCTTCTGCAGGCCGCGCCGCACCGACAGCAACTCGAACTCCGGATGCGCTGCGACCAGCCGTTCGGCCGCATCGAGCACATCGACGGCGTGGGCCCGATCGCCCGACACCATCGCCACGCCGATGCCGGCCCGTCGATGCAGGTCATAGGAACCGGTCTCGGCGGCCGACACGCTGAACTTGCGCTGCAACTCGGCCACGACGGGCCGGATCACCGATCGCTTCTGCTTGAGTGATCGCACGTCGCCCAGCAACACATCGAACTCGAGCCAACCAATCCACATCAGGGCGTCGGAGATGGGGCAGGCGCGGGGCTGGGCTCTGCGGTTGGCTGCGGGACAGGCGCGGGGCTGGGGGCCGGCGATGGCGAAGTTGGTGGCAAAGTCCCGGCATTCTGCATGGCCAACAACATCTCCGCGGTTTTCCGGGACAGCTGCCAACCCCCTTGGAAAGAAGTGAACTCCATCGGGAAGGTGAACTCGCGGTGCTCGGGATGGGCAGTGTGGACGACGACCGTGGCAATGACATTCGACGGGTTCTGGCTCGACCAGGCGACGTTGTTCGCCACGAACGTCATCGGCAGGTAGCCGCCGTCGCGCGAGGCGGTGGTGAAGCGGTCTAGGGCGCCACCGGTTTCCGGGCCGGCGCCCTGAACCAGGTTCAGCTTGTCGCTGCCCGGCACAGCCGGGTCGGCGAGGCGGGACAGCACATCGGTGAGCGCCTCGGGCGGCGGCAGGGGAGCGTTTGGCGACTCCGGGGTGCTTGACGTTGCCTGCGGTACCGACGTTTCAGCCGAGTCCATCCGCCTCGCCGCGTCATGCGAACATGCCGTCAGCGACACCGTCGTCAAGGCGATGACGGCAGCCAGTGTTACGCAGACGTTTCCGGACATCCAGCGGCAGGCTCAGCTAGCGGCGAAACGAGGATTGGTAGTCGAGTGCAACGGAAGTCACATTCGAGCCCGCGGCACCGGTCACCGCAGCGGCCGGAACGCCTGTGGTTAGGGATTTCGCGGTCACGGGGGTCCTTTCGCTCGGACCGAGTAGAAGCCGAGATTACCAGCGTGACCTAAGTTGTAACTTTCAAACGGCATTTGACTACGCACATCAAACGGAGTTGGCCGGTAGCGTTGAAGTATCCGCCACGCCATTCCTGGTGCGGGAGAGGAGCGCAACATGGGTGAATCAGAGCGTTCTGAAGCATTCAAGACCCCCAGCGATATCCCCCTGTCCAGCGAAGATGCTGCAGAACTCGAACAGCTCCGGCGTGAGGCCGCGGTACTACGCGACCAACTCGACAACGCGGTTGCACACCAGAACCCGGCGCGCACTGCCCGCGATGTGCATCAACTCGAAGCCCGAATCGATTCACTTGCGGCGCGCAATTCGAAATTAATGGAAACTCTTAAAGAGGCGCGCCAACAACTTTTGGCGTTGCGGGAGGAAGTCGATCGGTTAGGGCAGCCGCCTAGCGGCTATGGCGTACTGCTGGGTGTCCACGACGACGAAACCGTCGACGTGTTCACCTCGGGTCGCAAGATGCGGCTCACGTGCTCGCCCAACATCGAGACCGCGACCATGAAGAAGGGGCAGACCGTCCGCCTCAATGAGGCGCTGACGGTCGTTGAGGTTGGGACCTTCGAGTCGGTCGGCGAGATCTCCACATTGCGCGAGGTTCTTTCCGACGGTCACCGGGCCCTGGTGGTCGGCCACGCCGACGAGGAGCGCATCGTGTGGCTGGCCGAGCCGTTGGTCGCCGAGGATTTGCCGGACGGGCACCCCGACGCCCTCAACGACGACACCCGGCCCCGCAAGCTGCGGCCCG
>JAVROG010000217.1:0-2873 GCA_032162865.1 Mycobacterium sp.
GATATCGCATTTAAAAGTCGACCAATGGTTCCAATTTCAGTAGCCGGCCCCCACACTCATCAGCCAACTGGCCGATTGCTTCTCAGCGCGGGCGGACTGCGTGCCCCGCGCTCCGCCTACCGCACCACAACGGTGCTCGGTTCCCGCGGCGCACCCAAATGGCGGTGCGAGGGCGGGTGGCGGCCGCCCTCGTCGGTAATGCCGTAGCGCTGCGCCAATTCCGCCCCGATGAGTGTCTGACCGCTCAGTCCGGCGAGGTCGGCGTCGGCGTAGAGCGCGTCGATCAAATAGCCGGTGAATTCCGGCGTTTCGGCGTGTTCCGCAGTCTTGGCCAGCGCTTCCGGATGCCCGGCAAAAGCCCCGCGCAGCTTCTCGGTGAGCAAGATGCCCATCCAAATCGAGACCGTCGCAACATTCGTGTCGCGAAAGTCCACCGCCATGTCGGCCGCCATCTTGTCGACTCCTGCCTTCTGCGCCCCGTACGCGGGCCCATGCATGTAACACACCGATCCCGGCGAGGAGGTGAAGGCGATCAGGCCGCGGTCGCGGGCGGTCAGCAACGGCGCGGCATACCAGGACGCCACGTAGGACGACCGCAGCCCGACGTCCAATACATCGGCCAGCGCAAGTGGTTTCTCCCAGAACGGCTTTGGGTTGACCAGCTCGTCGGAGATGACAGCTGCGTTGTTGACCAAAAGATCGAGCCGGCCGTCGTCGGCCTGCACCCGTTCGAACAAGGCGGCCACGGCGTCGTCGTCGCGATGATCGACTCGGACCGCGACCCCGCCCGGCGGGGCGTCACTGATGGTGCGACCGGTCGCGTAAACCCGCCAACCCCGCGCACTGAGTGCTGCCGCTATCCCACGCCCGGCACCGCGGCTAGCCCCGGTCACCACCGCAACCCGCCCATTCATGGTGGACACACTATGACGTCAGGGGGCGTCGACGATGGCCAGCTCTCCGCTTGCCACGGCCGCCTCGATCGATTCCCGCAATGCCGAGCAGGCCAGGAACAGGCCCCGGTGGTGGCCGGCAATCTGGTTGGCCTGCTGGCGTTCGGGGCACAGCGCGGACGCATCGGCGTTCCACTGCACGCTGGTCTGGTTCCAGCTGCTTTTGCGGGCCAACACCTGTGCGCCGCAATTGCGGCATGCGACGGGCACCATGGGCATGTCGTCGAGGCGGTTGTCACTCCGGACAGATAGGTTCAGTGGCGACCCGCTGCGCCCGGCTTCGCCGCCCTTGCGATCGCCACGCAACGTCACGACACCGAGCCCGCCTTGGCGGCGATATTCGCCTCGATCTGCTTCATCCACGCCTCGTATGGCCGGGTGGTGTCGAGTTCAAACTCGAAGCGGTCCACCATGTCTGGCTGCACATCGGCGGCGTCGACATAGAACTGTTCATACCAGCGCCGCAGTTGATAGACCGGACCGTCCTCCTCGACCAGGAGCGGGTTGTCGATGCGCGCCTTGTGCCGCCAGATCGCGACGTCCTGTTCGAAACCCAATTTGACGTAGTCGCCGAGGCTGATCGCGGTCTTCATGGCTTGGTCAGCGGGCACGCTTCCCGACTTCTTGACGATGATGCCGTATTGCAGCACAAAGGAATTCGCATCAATCGGATAGTGGCAGTTGATCAGAATCGTTTGTCGGTCGCCATCTTGGTAGTGGTAGGTCAGGTCGTCGATCATGAATGACGGCCCGAAGTAGGACGCCACCGAGGTGGTACCCAGCATCCGCGCGCCCTCGGTGCCGCCCATGTCGGGCCGGCCCTCGCCGTTCATGTACTGCGTCGCGACGTGGCCTTCGAAGATGTTCTTGAAGTAGGTGGGTAGCGAGCCGTGGATGTAGAAAAAGTGCGCCATGTCCACGACGTTGTCCATGATCTCGCGGCAGTTGCTGCCCACCACGGTGGTGTACCAGTGCCAGTCGGTCCACTCGTCGCTGCTGGCCCCTTCGATCCGCGGGATGGTGGCTTCCGGCGCAGGTGGCTTGCGTTCGGGGTCGTTCCACACGAACAACATGCCGTCCTGTTCCATGGTGGCCCACGTCGCCGTGCGGGCCAGCCGCGGCGTGCGCCGCGCGTACGGCACCTGCTTGCAACGCCCGTCGCCGCCCCAACGCCAGTCATGGAACGGGCAGGCGATCGCATCACCCTTGACCTCGCCCTGCGAGAGGTCCCCACCCATGTGACGGCAGTAGCCGTCAAGCACGTTGATCCTGCCGTCCCCGGTGCGGAAGACGACGAGCTTCTGGCCGAAAGCATTGATCGCGTGCGGCTTGCCGTCCCCGAAATCTTTAACCAGGCCCAGACAATGCCAGCCGCGGGCGAACCGTGTCGGCGCGGCCTGCGCTTCGATGAGCCGAATTTCGTCGGCGTCGGATTGCGACTTCATAGAACTCATTCAACGCCTCTCGCGCAGCCACTGGGGATCGCTTGTTCCACTGATCAGGAGAAGTCTTTCGCTGCCGCGCCGGGCACGCCTAACGTTCCCAGGTGTGAGCACGCACAGCACGACCATCCCCGCCGGACTTCCGGTGGCCGACACCTGCGTCGACCTGTTGGTGGTCGGGTCCGGCACCGGGATGGCCGCGGCCCTGGCGGCGCATGAGCTGGGGCTTTCGGTGTTAATCGTGGAGAAGTCGTCCTATGTCGGCGGGTCGACCGCCCGCTCGGGTGGTGCGCTGTGGCTGCCGGCCGGGCCGGTACTCAGGGAGGCCGGCGCCGACGACTCGGCGGCGAAAGCCGCCACCTACTTGGACGCGGTGGTCGCGGGATCGGCGCCCCAGCAGCGATCGGCCGGATTTATGGAGCACCTGTCCGCGACGGTCGACATGCTGCGCCGCACCACACCGCTGCGGCTGTTCTGG
>JAVROG010000218.1:0-2718 GCA_032162865.1 Mycobacterium sp.
CCCCGTCCGGCGTTGGCGCCGAACAGGTTTGGGCCGCGGTCGCCGCACTGATCGCCGATGCCTTAGGCGTGGCCGGGGGGCCGGTTGCAGGAGTGGGCATCGCCTCGGCCGGACCCGTTGACGTGGCGGCCGGCACCGTCAGCCCGATCAACATCCCGGCCTGGCGTCGATTCCCGCTGCGCGACCGGGTCGCTGCGATGATTCCGGGGGTTCCCGGCGCGCCGGTTCGGCTGGGTGGCGATGGCGTCTGCATGGCGCTCGGCGAGCACTGGCGCGGCGCCGGGCGCGGCTCAGGGTTTCTGTTGGGCATGGTGGTTTCCACCGGAGTGGGCGGGGGACTGGTGCTCGACGGTGCTCCCTACGACGGCCGCACCGGCAACGCCGGTCACGTCGGTCACGTCGTGGTGCAACCGGATGGCCTGCGGTGTGCGTGCGGTGGGCGCGGCTGTGTTGAGACCGTCGCTTCCGGTCCGTCGATGACGCGCTGGGCGCGGGCCAACGGCTGGTCCGCGCCACCCGGTGCCGGTGCCAAGGAGTTGGCCGACGCGGCGGCGGCCGGGGATGGGTTGGCGCTGAAGGCTTTTGAGCGTGGCACCCGGGCGCTGGCCGCGATGATCGCCTCGGTGGGAGCGGTGTGCGACCTGGATCTGGTCGTCATCGGCGGGGGAGTGGCCAAGTCCGGCGAAGTGCTCTTCGGTCCGCTGCGCGCGGCGCTGGCAGACTACGCCCGGCTGGAATTCCTGACGGGCCTGCGCGTCGTGGCCGCCGAGCTCGGCGGTGACGCGGGATTGGTCGGCGCTGCCCGGCTCGCGGGACTCAGCGTGTAGTCGTGGCCTGGACGTCACCGTTTTGGCTGATCGAGCGCAGCCACGCTATTGTGAGTGCCGATCCACCGAAGACCGTCGGTCACCGAGCAATCGGTTGAAGGTCCGGGAACAATCCCGGCGGCCCACGCAGGAGGACGAGGCATTACCGCCGACGTGCGCGTCGGCGAATCTCAACGCCCCGGCCGCATCCTGCGCCGGGGCGTTCGTCGTTCTCGGTGGTAGAGACGCCAGTCCACACAAGGAGGTATGCATGGCCAGGGCTGACAAGGCCACCGCCGTTGCAGACATCGCGGAGCAGTTCAAGGCTTCGACGGCGACCGTGATCACCGAGTACCGCGGTCTGTCGGTAGCCAACCTCGCTGAGCTGCGCCGTTCGCTGGGGGACTCGACCACCTACGCGGTGGCCAAGAACACCCTCATCAAGCGGGCGGCCTCCGAGGCCGGGATCGAGGGCCTCGACGAGTTGTTCGCCGGTCCGACCGCGATTGCATTCGTCACCGGTGAGCCGGTCGACGCCGCCAAGACCCTGAAGACCTTCGCCAAAGAGCACAAGGCGTTGGTCATCAAGGGTGGGTACATGGACGGCCATGCGCTGACCCTGGCCGAGGTCGAGCGCATCGCCGACCTGGAATCCCGCGAGGTGCTGCTGGCCAAGCTGGCCGGCGCGATGAAGGGCAACCTCGCCAAGGCCGCCGGTCTGTTCAACGCACCCGCGTCGCAGATGGCTCGCCTGTTGGCTGCCCTGCAAGAGAAGAAGGGCTCAGAAGCCCCACCCGCTGAGGCCGCTCCGGCGGCGGAGGCAGCTCCGGCCGCAGAGGCAGTTGCCGAAGCTCCGGCCGAAGAGGCAGCCGCCGAAGCTCCGGCTGAAGCCGAATAACCCAACAAACCCCAAAAACCAGGAAACTAGGGAAGGACCCACATCATGGCAAAGCTGTCCGGCGACGACCTGCTCGACGCCTTCAAGGAAATGACCCTGTTGGAGCTCTCGGACTTCGTCAAGAAGTTTGAGGAGACCTTCGAGGTCACGGCGGCCGCTCCGGTTGCCGCAGCCGCCGCGGGACCCGCTGCCGCGCCGGCCGAGGCCGCCGAGGAGCAGTCCGAGTTCGACGTCATCCTCGAGGCCGCCGGTGAGAAGAAGATCGGCGTCATCAAGGTCGTCCGTGAGATCGTCTCCGGCCTGGGCCTCAAAGAGGCCAAGGACCTGGTCGACGGCGCTCCCAAGCCGCTGCTCGAGAAGGTCGGCAAGGAAGCCGCTGACGAGGCCAAGGGCAAGCTCGAGGCTGCCGGCGCGACCGTCACCGTCAAGTAGCTCGACCTACGAAAGCCCCCGGCAACCCCGGGGGCTTTCGTGTGTTCAGGCCAGGCTGGCCAATTGCGACCGCCGTACCGCTTCGGGTGAATCACCAAGGGCAACAAGAAGGTTCGTCGTCATTGCGGCTAGCACCGGTAGGACGGCCGAGCCGTCGTCGCCGTAGAATCCGGCCAGTTCGAGCATGACGAAGCCGTGTATCAGCGCCCAGAACTGGGCTGCGGTGGCCACCACGGAGGCGTCGTCATCAGCGGAATGCGCCGTGATCCGGCCACCGACCATCGCCCGGTGTACCCCGCGTACCACGTGCGCGAAGCTCGGCTCGTGCTGCTCGATCTCGGCAAGGGTCAGCGTCAGGACGTTGCCCGCCGGCGCGTTGATGCCGTGGGCGCTGGTACTGCCGAACATCAGCCGGTACATGTGCGGTCGCTCGATGGCATAACTGCGGTAGGCGGCACCGACGGTCATGAGATCTGCCACCGGGTCCTCTGTCTGCGGCACTGTCAAAGCTGTATCGAATTGCCGCAACCCCTCCTCGGCGACCTCGGCGATCAGCGATCGCATGCCGCCGAAATGGGTGTA
>JAVROG010000219.1:0-5899 GCA_032162865.1 Mycobacterium sp.
TCGGCGCTCCCCGCTGCGGCCGACACCCACGAAACCCGCCCTGAGCAAAGTCACGCTGATTTGCTGACTGATGATGCCACGGATTTGCCAGAGGACAGAGAAATCGCTGCACCGAACCCGACGGGTCCCGGTGTGCTGCGCCGTCGGCTCGAGCGGGTACCGGGCGTGCTGGCGCCGCGGCTGGCGCGGCTGGTGATCGCACTGGGCGCCGGCTGGCTGATGTACGCCAGCTTCCCGACGCTGAACTGGTGGTGGGCCGCCGTCGTCGCGATCGCGCTCCTGAGCTGGGTGCTGGTGCATCCCGCTACCACGCCGGTCGGCGGGCTCGGTTACGGCTTCCTGTTCGGGTTGGCTTTCTACGGGCCACTGCTGCCGTGGATCAGCACGCTCGTGGGCGCCATGCCCTGGCTGGTGCTGGCGGCGGTGTGCGCGTGCTTCCCAGCCCTGTTCGGGTTGCTCGCCGTCGTGGTGCGTCGGCTGCCCGGTTGGCCGATCTGGTTCGCGGTGCTCTGGGGCGCCCAGGAGTGGCTGAAATCATCCTTCCCGTTCGGCGGGTTTCCCTGGGGATTGATTGCGTTCGGTCAGGCCAGCGGGCCGCTGCTGCCACTGGTGCAGCTCGGCGGTGTTGCGCTGCTGTCGTCCGCTGTCGTGCTGCTGGGCAGCAGTCTGACCGCGTTTGCGTTGGAAATCGTGCGATGGTTTCGCGCCGGGGGCGCCTCCGGCAGTGTGCAGAAGGGGGACGAAGCGGCCAAGCCGCCGGCCGTCGTGTTGCCGGGCGTCAACATCTGCCTGGTGTTGTTGGCCGCCATCCTGGTCTGGCCGCAGGTGCGGCACGCGGGGGTGGGGTCCGGCGGTGAACCCACCGTCACCGTCGCCGTCGTCCAGGGCAACGTGCCCCGCCTCGGCCTCGACTTCAACGCACAACGCCGCGTGGTACTGGACAACCACGTCGCCCAGACGCTGCGGCTGGCCGAGGACGTGCAGGCCGGACTTGCCCCGCAACCCCGTTTCGTCATCTGGCCCGAGGACTCGTCGGATATCGATCCGTTCGTCAACGCCGACGCCGGTCAGCAGATCGCGAAAGCAGCGGCGGCGATCGACGCGCCCATCCTCGTCGGCACGGTCCTCGGCGTCCCCGGTCGGTTGCAGGAGAACCCGGAATACACCAACACCATGATCGTTTGGGATCCGGGCAGGGGGCCCGCTGACCGGCACGACAAGGCGATCGTCCAGCCGTTCGGCGAGTACCTGCCTATGCCGTGGCTGTTTCGACATCTGTCCGGATATGCCGATCGGGCCGGTCACTTCGTGCCCGTCCCGGGCGATGGGGTGGTGCGCATCACCGGAGTCCCGGTCGGAGTCGCCACGTGCTGGGAAGTGGTCTTCGACCGCGCGCCGCGCAACTCCGTACTCAATGGCGCGCAGGTGTTGACCGTGCCCAGCAACAACGCCACGTTCACCAAGACGATGAGTGAGCAGCAGCTGGCCATCGCCAAGGTGCGAGCCGTCGAGCACGACCGCTTTGTCCTGGTCGCCGGCACCACCGGGGTCAGTGCCGTGATCGCTCCGGACGGCGGCGAGTTGAAGCGCACGGATTTCTTCGTGCCCGATTATCTGGACACCCAGGTGCGCCTGAAGACCAATTTGACGCCGGCAACCCGCTGGGCGCCGATCCTGCAGTGGGTCCTGGTCGGGGCGGCTGGCGCGCTCATCCTGGCCGCAATACGGCACAATGGGTGGTTCCCGCGTCCGGCGCGTCGGCGGTCCGGGCCACCGGACGGTGACTCCGACACACCGTCAGGTGAAGCGGATGCGCCCAGCGAAGCCATGGATGACCTGGACGTTGACGACGCGACTGCCGGCCAACTGAAGACCGCGAACAACGCCCCGTCCGACCAACAGCGGAAAGATGGCGGCGAAACTCAAATCGGGCGAGATGAAGGAGCTACATGACCACCGGCCAGCCTGCGCCCGAGGTTTCGGGCACCGGTCCCAGCCAGCGCGTCCTGGTGATCATCCCCACCTACAACGAGGTGGAGAACCTGCCGCTGATTCATCGGCGCGTCAAAGACGCCTGCCCCGATGTGCACGTCCTCGTCGTCGACGACAGCAGCCCCGACGGCACCGGCCAGCTCGCTGACGAACTGGCCGCGGCCGACCCCGGTCGCACGCAGGTGCTGCACCGCACCGCCAAGAACGGCCTGGGCGCGGCGTATCTCGAAGGCTTTGCCTGGGGCATGAGTCGGGGTTACTCGATCCTGGTCGAGATGGACGCCGACGGTAGCCACGCTCCCGAACAGCTGTACCGCTTGTTGGAGGCCGTGGACGCCGGAGCCGACCTCGCGATCGGGTCCCGCTATGTCCACGGCGGGACCGTGCGCAACTGGCCGTGGCGACGCTGGGCCCTGTCCTGGACGGCCAACACGTATTCGCGGCTGGCCCTGGGTGTCGGCGTGCACGACATCACGGCCGGCTACCGCGCCTACCGGCGCGAAGTGCTGGAGACCATCGAGCTGGACAGTGTCGACTCGAAGGGCTATTGCTTCCAGATCGAGATGACGTGGCGCACTCTCAACGCCGGCTTCGTCGTCGTCGAGGTGCCGATCACTTTCACCGAACGCGAGATCGGCGTGTCGAAAATGAGTGGATCCAACATCCGCGAGGCGCTGGTCAAGGTCGCCCAATGGGGGGTTGAAGGTCGGCGCGAGGGTAGGCGCAACCGCGCTCGGGCGAGTCGCGCCCACACCAAGGGTTAGCGGCGGCGCGACCGGATCAGATCGAGCCGCTCCTTGAGTAGCTCTTCGAGCTCTTCAACCGAGCGACGTTCCAGCAGCATGTCCCAGTGGGTACGCGGCGGCTTGACCTTCTTAGGCTCGGGCAGGTCACCCTCGATCAGGGTGCCTTCCATGCCGTTGCGGCACAGCCAGGCGCCGGGGATTTCGGCGTCGTCGGCGAATGGAACTTCGAATTCTTCGCCGTTCTCGGTGCGGTATCGGGCAATCTGCCGCGGTGCGAGGTCATGATTGCGGTCGGTCTCATAGCTCACGGCTCCGAGGCGACTGCCTCGTAGGACACGATCAGCCATTTATGCTGCTCCTTTGGGTGCGGTGAGCCTTGGTGCTCCCGTAATGCGATTCTCCTTAAGCAAACGTTAAGACTGTTCGCTCAAGTTCCCGGTTCTCTCATGTTTCCTGCGCGGCTCAGCGACGCAACTGTCAATGATACCGGGATCACAGCCTGCGTCCGACTAAAGTCGGCAGGCGTGAGTCGTCGCCTTCGGCCCCAGCCGTGCCGCTGGTGCGGTCGTGATGTGACCGACGTCGGCATGGGCCGTCGCCGCCAGTACTGCCGGCAGTCTTGTCGGCAGCGGGCCTACGAGCAGCGGGCCATGATTGCCCGCGGGGAAGCGTCGGCGCTGCCCGCCGATGCGGTGGTGCTGACGGCAGACGAGGCAGCCGACCTTTCGGATCGCGTCTACCAGGTCCGATGCGCTGCCGAGGATGTCGCAACCGCGCTCGAGGAGGGCGCGGCGGTAGCCGAACTGCGTGAACTGTGCGACGACTTGCTCCGCGCGGCCAGGGCCGCCGATGGCTGGCGCCGCGTGGGCGTCTGAGCCAGGCACGAACGCCCACGTCACCGGGACCGGTACAGTCACGACCTGGACAGCAGGCCAGGTGTACAAGGGAGTACAGGGCACGCGAGGTGCTGTGGATCCAGCGGGTGGATTGCACGGACGCACGGGTGCACAGTCGTTTCTCGTGCAGCCGGGAGTATCCGAAGTTTTGAAATCCTGCCAGAGTTGGCGATACTCACCTGCGACATTCTTGGGTCGAAATACTGCGCGACGCCGGTCGGAGAAGCGACGATATCGCTTCGCGCAGCAACCTTGATGACTCGGCGAGAGCCGCATCCGGCGGGTCAGAGACGACCAAATTTAGGCGAGGGGTTAGTAATGGGTGATCAACTCCAGCATGCGACTGACGCGTTGCGGAAAGCGCTGGTCCAGGTTGAACGCCTGAAGCGCACCAACCGCACGCTGCTGGAGCGGTCGAGCGAGCCCATCGCCATCGTGGGGATGTCGTGCCGGTTCCCCGGTGGGGTCGACTCCCCGGACAGCCTGTGGCAGATGGTGGCCGACGGCCGCGACGTGATCGCCGAATTTCCCACCGATCGCGGATGGGATGTCGGCAACCTTTTCGATCCCGACCCCGACGCGGCACACAAGTCGTACGCGAACACTGGCGGCTTCGTGGACGGCGTCGCCGACTTCGACCCCGCTTTCTTCGGGATTGCGCCCAGCGAAGCGTTGGCGATGGACCCTCAGCACCGAATGTTGTTGGAGCTGTCGTGGGAGGCCTTGGAGCGGGCCGGAATCAATCCCGGCGGGTTGCGGGGCAGCGCCACCGGTGTGTTTGCCGGAATCATTGCCCAGGGCTATGGAATGTTTGCCGAAGAGATCGAGGGCTACCGGCTGACCGGCATGACCTCCAGCGTCGCGTCCGGCCGGGTGTCCTACGTGTTGGGTCTGGAAGGTCCCGCCGTGTCGGTGGACACCGCATGTTCGTCGTCGCTGGTGGCCTTGCACATGGCGGTGCAGTCGCTGCGGTCGGGGGAGTGCGACCTGGCCCTGGCCGGCGGCGCCACGGTCAACGCCACACCTACGGTCTTCGTCGAGTTCAGCCGGCACCGCGGCCTGGCTCCGGACGGCCGTTGCAAGGCCTATGCCGGGGCGGCCGACGGGGTCGGCTGGTCCGAGGGCGGGGCGATCCTGGTGGTGGAGCGCCTCTCGGATGCGCAGCGGTTGGGGCATCCGGTGTTGGCGGTGGTACGGGGTTCGGCGGTGAACCAGGACGGTGCCTCCAATGGTTTGACGGCGCCGAACGGTCCCTCCCAGCAGCGGGTGGTGCGAGCGGCGCTGGCCAATGCGGGATTGTCGGCGGCGGATGTGGATGTGGTCGAGGGCCATGGCACCGGCACCATGTTGGGTGATCCGATCGAGGCTCAGGCGTTGCTGGCCTCCTATGGCCAGGGACGCACCCAACCGCTGTGGTTGGGGTCGATCAAGTCGAACATGGGTCACACCCAGGCCGCGGCCGGCGTCGCGGGTGTGATCAAGATGGTGCAGGCGATGCGCCACCAGGTCTTGCCAGCGACGCTGCACGTGGATGTGCCTTCACCGCATGTGGATTGGTCGGCGGGGTCGGTCGAGTTGTTGTCGCAGGCGCAGCCCTGGCCCGAGGCGGAGCGCAGTCGTCGCGCCGCGGTGTCGTCGTTCGGGATCAGCGGCACCAACGCGCACGTGATCATCGAGTCGGTGCCGGCCGAGCAGCCCCGGGCGGCTGCTCCGGTGCGGTCGGCGGTGCCGTGGGTGATTTCGGCCAAGTCGGCCGCGGCGTTGATCGCGCAGGCGACCCGGGTGGCCGAGTATGTAAGTGCCCGTCCCGAGCTGGATATTGCCGACGTCGGCTGGTCGTTGGCGGGCCGTACTACCTTCGACCATCGTGCCGTTGTCATCGGCGGTGACCGCCAGCGGTTGCTGGCCGGGTTGGGCGAGCTGACCGACGACCTATCAGGTGATGTCATTCGCGGCGTGGCCCAGCCCGCCGGCAAGTCCGTCTTCGTCTTCCCCGGCCAAGGCTCGCAATGGGTGGGGATGGGTGTCGAATTGCTCGACACCGCACCGGTATTCGCCCATCAAATCGAGGCGTGCGCCGAGGCATTCGCCGAATTCGTCGATTGGTCGCTGACCGACGTGCTTCGTGGCGCACCGGACGCGCCCGGGTTGGATCGCGTCGACGTCGTGCAGCCGGTGCTGTTCGCGGTGATGGTGTCGCTAGCCGAATTGTGGAAATCGGTCGGGGTGCGTCCCGACGCCGTCATCGGTCATTCGCAAGGCGAA